>JAQWRY010000062.1 GCA_029243485.1 Candidatus Binatia bacterium
CAATTGCGCCCCAATCGAGTTCAAGCATCGATTGCGAAATCGCGGTTCGCCTTCCCCAGACGCAGAAAAGCCCCGCCGAAGCAGGGCTCTTCAAAGTGCGCCCGGAGGGACTCGAACCCCCGGCCCTCTGGTCCGAAGCCAGATGCTCTATCCAACTGAGCTACGGACGCCTATGTCATCGCTCGGGCGCGGCTTGCCGGACCTACTGTCCGCCACTCTACCCCGAGACTGCGTGCAATGTGCGCTCTCTACGTAGACGACTCCGATCGATCGCGCCAGCACCTGACCGTGTAAACCACGCACGCTTCGCGCAGGTCGTCCTCCGTATAGCCATCGCCGCGGTTCACAAGGGCAGGCCGCGCGACCGGCCGAAGGGCCCATCACTGCAATGCACAGTTGCCCCTACTCGCCCGGAGCGCGCATCAGGTACCAGGGGAACCGATGCGCTCCCCCAACACTTCACGGCCCACCCCATCTTCCGCCCTGCGGTCGAGCCCACTTCTCGTCGCGGCCGCGATCGTGGCCCTCGTCGCGACCAACGCCGCCGCAACCACCCTCTGCCTAAACCCTGCCGGCACCGGCGGCTGCTTCGCCGACGTCCAGACCGCCGTCGACGCGGGCAGTCCCAAGCACCCCAAGACCAAGAGCTTCAACTGCCACCCCACGGACCAGCGCGGCGCGGCCCGCAACTGCGACATCGGCGCCTACGAGTCCTGATCGAGCGACCCGCGCCTCACCGCGGTGCTACGACATACAGATGTCGAGCTCCGGCAGACCCATCCGAGAGGGGTACGAACGACCGCCCCGGCCGCACGATCGAAACCCGCCCCAACCTGCGCTAGATCCTCCGGACCCATGCATTTCGGTCGCGTCTCCTCCCCCGAGGGCATCCACTTCGATCCCGTGCCATCCGATCCCCGAACGATCGGCGTTCTCGGCGGCCGGCCCACAGCACACCCACAGCTCTTCATTGGGGCACCGATCTGGGGCGTCCCCGGGTGGGTCGGCGAGGTGTACCCGCCGCGCACGCCGGCGAAACAGTTCCTGCGCCACTACGCGCACCGATTCCCGACCGTCGAATTGAACCCGACGTTCTACACGATCCCACCCGCCGCGCGCCTCGAAGCGTGGCGCGACACCGTCCCCGACGGTTTTCGCTTCTGCCCTAAGGTCCCTCGCGACGCCTCGCATGCTCGACCAGGAAAACAGCGCGACGACGCACTCACCGCATTCTCAGAAGCACTCGACATCCTCGGAACGAGCGCGCCCCTGCCCTTCCTCCAACTCCCTGCGGAGATCGCCCCGATGTCGCGCGCGCAGATCCGCAACATGATCGACCGGCTTCCCGAGCGACATCGCCCAGCAATCGAGTTCCGCCACCACGGCTGGTTCCACGACCAACGACTCGACGACGAAACGTTCGCGTGGATGCAGGACACGAACCTCGCGGTCGTCGTGACCGACGTCGCCGGCCGTCGCGACGTCTTGCACGGGTCACTCCCCTCGCGCCGCGTCGTCGTTCGCTTCGGCGGCAACCGGCTACACGAGACCGACTACCAACGGATCCGAAGTTGGGCCGAAACCCTTACGAACTGGTTCGAACTCGGGCTCGAGGAAGCCTACTTTTTCGTCCACCAGCCCGAGGATGAGTTCACGCCCAGGCTCATCTCGGTCCTCGAAGAGGAAATTCGAGATCGAGCCCCGGAACTCCTCCCCCCGCTCCCACACCTCCTGCCGGAGCCGTCGGGAGACGGACAGCTCAGCCTTCTATAAAGGAAGGAGAACTCCGCAGACCGATGATGGGAGCCCCATGAGCCATTCCGACGATAAAACCTCGAACCCGGCGGACAAATCCGCCCCCCTGCGCAGCGAATTGGGCGACGGCCACGAGGATGGGCTGGAGCCCGTCCGCTCCCTCGACCTCGGCGCCGTCGGCTCGGTGGATGACCTCGTTCGAGGAATGGCGAAAACCTCGTTCGGCGGACGGAACCTGGGCGAAGCCGCCGACGTCTTGGAGACGATGGTCCGCGACCCCGACTGCTTCGTCGTCATGACGCTCGCCGGTGCGATGACCGTCGCGAAGCAGGGCCTCGTCATCGCCGAGATGATCGATCGCGGATGGATCCAGGCCGTCGTTTCGACCGGAGCCCTCATGACCCACGGTCTCGTCGAGAGCGCGGGCATGGTCCACTTCAAACACGACCCGTCCATGCCCGACGAAGAGCTGCTGAAGAAGGGATACAACCGGGTTTACGACACCGTCGAGCTCGAGAAGAACCTCGACGACACCGAGCGGCTCTTGCACGGCATCCTCGATGCCGTCCCCGACGGCGAGACGCTCTGCAGCCACAAGCTCAACCGCATGATCGGCGAGCTTCTCAGCAAGCAAGACCAGGGGCGCGGCCCGCTCCGCTCCGCCTACGAGAAAAACGTTCCCGTCTACGTCCCGGCCTTCACCGACTCCGAACTCGGCCTGGACTACGCAACGCACAACCACCGCCGGCTGTCGCAGGGACGACCGCGCATCCCGTTCGATCCATTCTTCGACCTCGACCACTTCCACCAGCGATTCATCGCGGCCAAGCGACACGCGATCTTCACCATCGGCGGCGGCGTTCCGCGCAACTGGGCGCAACAGGTCGCGCCCTACATCGACATCCTCGGCAAGCGCGTGCCTGAGCTCTTCCACAAGCCGTGTCGCTACCGGTACGCGGTCCGCATCTGTCCCGAGCCCGTCGAGTGGGGTGGACTGTCCGGCTGCAGCTACAGCGAATCCGTCAGCTGGGGGAAAATCATCCCGGCGAGCGAAGGGGGTCGCTGGGCCGAGGTAAAGGCGGATGCGACCATCGCGTGGCCTCTCATCGTCCGCGCGGTCATGGAGCGCCTCGACCGAGCCGCTTAACTTGGGCTTCCCGCAGGCTCACATCTCGGCTCGCAGGGGGATCTGGGAATGGGACGAAGATCATCCGCCGGGACCCTGGCGCGGGGCCTGCTCGCCAGTGCCTGCGGCAATGTCGCGATCGAGTAATCGCCCAAAGGGACGGTGCTCGCGGCCTACGTGCTCCTCGGTCCGTCTACGAATGCCCAGCCACGCGCTAACGCACGCGTGATCGTCCCGGGCGAAGAGCCCTTCTGCTCGGAATTGATCGCCACCGATGGCCGCGGCTACTCGATGCAGTTCCGCGACAATCTACACGGCTTCTCGGTTCGGGTCTGCGAGACTCAGATCTCGTTCGAGACCGGGTCGTCGAGGCCGGCCATCAGATGGAGCAAGCCGGACTTGCCCGACCCACTCGCACCGACCAGGCTAACGCACTCTCCGCGCCCGATCTCGAGTGAAACGTCGTGGAGGGGGCGGACCGCTCCGCCCCCTTCTCGGTAGATCTTTGACGCCGCTTTGACCTCGATAGCTCGAACGTCTGCCACGAGCGGGCGTTCGCAGCGCTCGCGAAACACGGTCAAGAATAAGCGGAATCTATCACCCGCACTCATACGCGTCCGCCGCGCAGCAGAGCTCGCCCGAATCCCGCGAGTTCCGCCATGGAGTGCAGGTGCTCCACTCCATGGCCGCGCGGCAGATCCGCGGACGAAAAGCCCGCGCCGCCGACTATGAAGCCGGGGCGGCGGTCGGGGGCGAGCGAGCGGAAGTGCCGAACCTCGGGCCGCAGGGAGCGGCCCGCCCCCGGGATCGAGGCGCATCGCCACACGAGTAGTGGGCCATAGGTTTCCGCAGCCGACACGAGGGCCGCACTCGGGACGTGCGGCCCTAGGTTGAGCGAGCGGAATCCGACGTCCGCCAGAACTACGGAGGTCATGATGGACGGCAGGATGTACGGGTCGCCCTCCACCGCACCACCCAACGCGACGGGAGCCGCGAGCCGGTCCGGGATGGCGCTGCGAATCTCCATCAGCGCGTGAAGGCAGGCATCGACGGCACGTTTCTCTTGCACGATCCCCGCGGGGCCCTCCCTCCACAGGAACCCGATCTCGCGCAGCGCTAGGCGAATCGGACCGTCGCACAGGGTCGATAGCGGGGTTCCGTCCAGGAATGCCGAGACCAACATCCGCCGGACCGCCGAAGTGTCGGACGCCCGAAGGGCGGCGAGTAGCGCCTCCGCCTCGGGAGCCGAAGCGAGCCCCCGGCTCGGCTCGCTCCGCGGAAAACCCAGCAGGTCCGGCCGCAAGAGCTCCAGCCCGGTCTCCCGGATGAACCGCACGGCCTCGGCCCGCGCGATCCGTCGGTGCCCCCCCGCAGTGCGCTCGGCGCGCAACCGACCGTCATCCGCCCAGCGACGGACGGAGGATTCGGACAGCCCCACCGCGCGGCCCAGATCGCGGGGAGAAAGGTATTCGGCGATATCCACGATCTACCAGTTCTGAAGGATATGAAAGTTCTGTCAATTTAGCCTTCAGGCTTGACTCGGCTTAAAAGCTCTCATAGTGACAGTTTTGAAAGTTTTAAATGAGTACGGGAGGAGCCATGAGCAAAGAAATCACCAGGTTGATCCCCTCCGGCCGAGGCCGGGATCTCGCGAAGCTCGACGAGGTC
The DNA here is from genome assembly GCA_029243485.1 of Candidatus Binatia bacterium. NCBI lineage: Bacteria > Candidatus Binatota > Binatia (SeqCode) > Binatia bacterium. The sequence goes on from JAQWRY010000062.1 coordinate 4,550, forward strand.
ATGGAACGAATTCGGCCCGAATTCGTGTTCGTGGATCCGCAGCAGGCGCCGTTCTACCACCGCGATAACCAGGAGACGGGCGAGAGCCGGCTGGCCCTCGCCATCCTGGAAGACGCGCTACGTTGCGCGGTCCGCCACGCCGACTCGTCGCTGGAGATTCAGCGTCTCGAGGCGGCGGAGGCGCTGGAATGGATCCAGTCCGACGACGACAACTATTGGCTCGCGTTCGAACCGATCTGTCAGCGGTTCGAGCTCGACCCGGGGTGGATCCGGCAGAAAATCGGGCGCCAGCTCGACACCGCCACCCGCGCCACGGACGCTCACGCCGCGTAGCGCGTCACGGACCTGCAAGCAGGCAAGGCCCCGTTCGCAGTCGCGAACGGGCGCCTACGATCGTTCTAGGCGCAAACTCCTAAGGTCGCGACCGACTGCCCGGCGCACTGCGCCTCGCTTCACTGTCCCAGATCTGCCCGTCGCATCCACAGACGGGGTCGATGACCAGTGGTTCGTATCGAATCGGCTTCATCCCGTTCGTGGTGCGCGAGCGCACGTGGTCGATCGTGTCGGTCGTCGCGCTCCTCCGCGGGACCCGCGGTCACGCGGCCTGAGGCTCCTAAGCCAGCCGGCCAAGGGCACCCGCCCGACGTGCCCATTCGAGCGCCAGACAACCAAAGGACACGAAGAAGACCCCGACGATCAGGAGGACGTCGTGCTGCCCGTACCGATCGACGGCCGCGCCGACGACCGGACCGACGACGAGGAAGCACATCCGGAAAAGTAGGCTCCGCAGCGAGAGGAAGCCGGCGCGGTCCGACGAGGGAATGAGCCGTTGCTCCTGATGGGCGAGCGCGGGTCCGATGAAGCCACGCATCGTGGTCAGACAGAAGTAGAACGCGAAGCCGAAGAGCGCGTGGGCGAGACCCAGCCCCGCGTACCCCACCCCGATCAACACGACACCGACACCGAGGAGAGGACCGAGACCCAACCGGCGGCGACCGGGATCACTGGCAAGCGATCCCAGTGCGACCGTGTAGTTCGCGACGGCCCACAACGGACCGAGCCAAATTACGGGAACGCCGGCACCCTCGGCGTAGAGCGGCACGAGCCACACGGGCAGGAACGAGGACATGCCCAAGACGATCGCAAGAACGATGATTGCGGTGAGCTTTCGATTCGACACCAGAGCGGTCCGCACGATGCCACGCACGTTTTGCCAGTGCCCCCTCGTCTCCGGCGGATGACGCCGCGGCTCGAGAAGCGACCAAGCAACGAAGAAATTGGCGGACCACAGACCCACCTCCAGGAGAAACGGCAACCTTGGCGACCACGCGTACATGACTCCGGCGAGCAGAGCCGCCGTCCCTTCCGCGCTCTGACCGAAGAAGCGCACGCGCCCCGTCCACTTCGCAAACGACTCTTCGTCGTCGGTTTCTCGCAGCGACTCGTAGAGGAGCGCGCTATCGCATCCCGAGACCAGCGCCATCCCCAGACCGAGAAGGACCTCTCCGAGGAGGATCATCGCGAACGTGTCGGCGTACGAGTAGATCGCCCACGCCACGGCGTTCACGGCCGAAGCGGCGATCAGCGTTCGGCGGTACCCGATCCGATCCGCGACGTACCCCGAAGGGAACTCGAAGACCGCCATCGAGAGACCGAAGAAGCCCTGCAACAGCAGGATCTCGGCCATGTCGAGACCGATCGAGTGCTTCCAGAAGAGAGTGATGACGGCGACGGGAAACAACGCCATCTGCAGCGCGTGAAAGAGGCAGAGTCGCGACGGGTTCCGCGCCAGGCTGGGGCCCGAAGGAATTATCCGGTCCCCTCCCCGCTCCCGGCGGTCTCCTCGTCGTCGTGGTCCTCTGCAGAGAGCACCTGCACCCCGCCCGAGCCGTCGGTCGTGACCACGAGAATCTCGCAGTTGCCCGACACACTCGAGTGCTCCCACGTCCCGGTCAGATGGGAGCGCAGCGCCAGCATCACACCACCGTGACTCACGACGACGGTTTGGTGGTCCTCACGAAGAAGCGCATCGACGATCGGACCGGCGCGATCGACCACGTCGAGCAGCGATTCTCCCTGGGGCGGACGCCACTCCCAAAACCGCGCGGGGTCATAGTCCGGATGCTCACGCATCGCATCGTACGGGGCGCCCGCGAGCGCCCCGATCTCACGCTCGCGGATCTCGGGAACGGTTTCGATCTCGCCAGCGTGCCCAATCGCGTCGGCAATGATCGCCGCGGTGCGCTGGGTCCGGTGGTACGGACTCGCCACCATACGGGTGGGCGCAAAGCGGGCTCCGATCGTGACGCCGGCCTCACGCGCCTGCTCGGTGCCCAGCCCAGTGAGGTCGATCTGGTTATCGCGCGAAAACTGCCGGAGCCGATTCCCCTCGCTCTGCCCGTGCCTAACGAGAAGAAGACGTACGACCCTGAGCCCACTCACGGGCAGGTTCCGCTCGGGCCCTGGAGAGCGTCGAGCCCGATTGGGCCCGGCGTGTGCGTGAGCACCATTCCGGTCGTCTACACGTCGGGGCCTGCTCGGTCCACGAAGCCGATTCCCGCTGTCGCCCCGCCGCCACAGGCTCCAATACGATTGCCTGGTCGGCGCACCCGTCGCGATGGAGAATCACGCGTGGCTCGGCTGTCAGGCAGCGCTCCATCTCGATCGATCGCTTCGGGAGCTGGCGCAAGAGCTGCGGCGGACCGTGGGTATCGGCCTCTCGACCCAGATGGGCCTGCACTCCGCCGAAACCGTCCTCGGCGCGATCGGGCACTGCCCGGGCAAATCTGGATCAGCGACTCCACGGCGCGGCTCGTGTCGGACTACTACGAGCTGCGAGACCTCGGGCACTCACTCTGCGCGGTCCGGCACCCGCTGCTGCGAGCGGCGGCGTATCGATTTTCTTGGACGAGCCCCGAAGCGAGGCATCCTCTCCGCTCTGTCCCCAACAGTGAGGGCATGCAGGGATCCGATTCAAGCCGAACGACTCACTCGGGAAGCGCTCGAACTGTCGCGCGGTCACGCAGCGCGGGTGTACGAACTCGGCGCTCGGCTTTCTCGCGCGCACGCCGCACTCGCCGGTCGCCAGGCGTTCCGCGCCGATGAGATCGCCTGCGAACTCGCCCAGATCGAGCAGGCCATCGGCGTCGCAGGCGTGCGCAGGGCCGCGCCCGACCTGCACTGCTACCTGGCTCGCCTCGGGCGGCTCATTCGCGACGAAGACACCTACGAGCGGGGAATGGAGCGAACCCGCGCGCTGTACGTCGAACTCGGAGCCCCCGCGCGGGCCGACCGGCTTCTCGCGACCCCCGACTGATCGGTCGAGATTAGTGATCCCCGCATGGCAGCTGCCCTTTGACTGCCCACGCGGTCCTGCCGTAGCTTGACCGCCATGATCTCATTGCGCGCTCGCGGCCGTGCCTTCCTCCCTCTCCTCCTCGGACTCTCCCTGCTCATCACCGCTTCGGTTGCGGGCTGCGGCGACAGCGCGACGACCGGAGGTAAACCCGCGCCGCTGCCCATCGACGTCGACACGCCCGATGCCGACGTCTGCGAGATCCTCTCGGACCAAGAATGCCTTCTCCCCTTCCCCAGCGACGCACTGACCGTCGCCGACGGATCGATGGACACGGGACGTCGCGTGAACTTCGCGCGCGCCGCCATGCCGAGCAACGCGTCGGGCATCCGAATCGACCCGACCGAGTGGAACCGCAACGACGGCTTCAGCCCCGGAGCCCAGATCATGGTGCGAATACCAGGCCTCGATGACACCGCGTCTGATCTGCCTCCCGTGACGGACCTCGCGCGCTCGCTCGATGCGGACTCCGGTCTCGTACTCCTCGACGCCGACACCGGCGAGCGCGTCCTCGCATGGGCCGAAGTCGACTCGCACGACGAAGATCCCGCGCGCCAGGCACTCCTCATCCACCCCGCACGAAGCCTCCGCGAGGGACACCGGCACGTCGTTGCCCTGCGCCGCCTGGTCGACGGCTCCGGCAACGCGATCGAAGCCCCGGAAGTCTTCCGCGTGCTGCGCGATGGCATCGCGACGACGAACGATGCGGTCGAGGCGCGCCGATCCTCCACGGAACGTATACTGATGGATCTCGCCGACCACGGTGTCGACGCCACCGACCTCTACCTGGCGTGGGACTTCACCGTCGCGAGCGCCCGTAACCTCTCCGAACGGCTCCTATACATGCGCGACGATGCGTTCGGCGCGCTCGGCGGCGACGCCCCGGCATTCAACGTCGACACCGTGACGGAGTCGGACACCTCACGCGTAGTCGTGGGGACGTTCGACGTCCCGCGCTACCTCACCGGGGACGGCTCCCCGGGGACCGTTCTCAACAACGCCGGCGACGACCCGCGCCCTCGCCGCAACGGGACCCAGACCGCCAACTTCGTCTGCGTAGTCCCCACCGCGACCGTCGCCTCCTTCATTCCCCGGAACTTCCTTTACGGCCACGGCCTCCTCGGCACCGCAAGCCAGGTCATCGGCACGGGTCAGGCCGGGGCGGCGGCGAACATCACGTCGTGCGCCAGCGACATCATCGGAATGTCGAACGAGGACATCGGGAACGCGATCGCCATCCTGCAGGACTTGTCCACGTTCCGCGCGTTCCCCGACCGACTGCAACAGGGCCACCTGAATTTCTTGTTCCTCGGCCGCCTGATGCTCCACCCCGATGGCTTCGGCAGCGACCCCGCCTTCCAACTCGACGGGGAGTCCGTCTTGTCCACGAAGGACCTCTTCTACCTCGGTGCGAGTCAGGGCGGGATCACCGGCGGCGCCCTGGCCGCCGTCGCACAGGACTTCACCCGCGCCGTGATGGCCGTCGGCGCGGCGAACTACAGCCTCCTCATTCCGCGCAGCGTCGACTTCGACGAGTTCGACCCGCTGTTCGGCGAGTCGTACCCGGACGCGTTCACCCGACGGCTCGGATTCGGTCTCGCGCAAATGCTCTGGGATCGCGGTGAGGCGAACGGCTACCTCGAGCATTTGACCTCGAACCCGTACCCGGACACTCCGGCGAAGGACATCATGTACTTCATGGCATTCGGCGACCATCAGGTGGCCAACGTCGCGACCGAGGTTGCCGCGCGCACGATCGGTGCCTCGGTACGCGAACCCGCTCTCGCCCCCGGGCGCTCGACGTCCGTCGAGCCGTTCTTCGGAATGCCCGCCATCCCGAGCTACCCGTTCGAGGGATCGGCGCTCGTTGTGTGGGACTTCGGCACGCCCGCGCCCCCCGACACGAATCGCCCTCCGCGCGACGGAGAGGATCCGCACGGGAAGGCCGGAGACGTGGGCGAAGTCCTCGGGCTCATCACGGAGTACATGCGGGCCGCCGGCACCGTCGTCGACGTCTGTAGCGGGGAGCCCTGCACCACGCCCGAGTGAGCGTGTAACCAGAATCGGACTCCTGGGCGTGGTACCGGTAGACGGCGCCTGCGCGACCGTCGCAACCGGGGGGAACCCATGACAGAAGCGACATCTACGAACCGCAGCAGCGACGTCCTGATCGTCGGAGGCGGCCTCGACGGCCTATCGGCCGCCGCCCATGCCGCACCCACCGGCGCCTCGATCACAGTCTTGGAGAAGGCTCGCGAGCTTGGCAGACGCGGCTCCACGCAGAACCGGGACGGCTTCCTGCTCAATCAAGGCCGGCACGCGCTCGACCCGCGATCCGAAACGAGCTTTCATCGCAGGGTGGACTACCGAAACAAGGTCGTGATCGTGACCGGCGCATCTTCGGGCATCGGCCTCGTCACTGCGAGGGCCTTCGCCGCCCGCGGCGCCACTGTGATGTGCGTCGCCCGACGCGAAACTCTGTTGAAGAAGTTGGTCAAGGAGTGCCGTGACTCCTCCCCCGAGACGACCTACCTGTGTGGCGACCTCGGCGAACGGGCCTTCGCCGAACGCGTGGTCGACAAAACCGTCGAGCGCTTCGGTCGCGTCGACGTTCTGGTGAACAACGCCGCCGTGTCCAAACACAAGGAGATCTACCACTCCTCGATCGAAGAGGCGGAATGGGTCATGCGGGTAAACTACCTCTCGCCGGTGTGGCTGAGCTTCACCGCGATCCCGTACATGCTCCGGGCCGGCGGCGGCACCATTGTCAACGTGTCCTCGATGGGAGGGCGAATCCCTCCACCGCGCGAGGCGCTGTACGCCGCATCCAAGAGTGCACTCAGCGCATTCTCCGAGGGGGCGCTGGCCGACCTGGAGGGCTCCGGCATCCACGTCGCCCTCGTCCTACCCGGCGCGATCGACACGGAGATATGGGACAAGGAAGACGAACCGGTCGGGTTCATCGGCAAGAAGTACCCGCCCGAGTTGGTGACCGACGCCATCCTCGACGCGATCGAGAACAGACGGGCGGAGGTCATCGTGCCGCGCTTCGCACCCGGGCTTCTCGCCGCACGCTTTCTGCAGACCTTCTTCCCGAGTTTCCTTCGTCGCGCGGTGGCGCGAACGCATCCGAGCCAGCCCGACGTCATCGCGCGCGCCCGAGCCCGCGCCGAGAACGGCAAACGGCTGGGCGACCTCAGCGAGGGCTGACCGCAGGGCGGGCCGGACGGAGCACCCCACTTCGCGCCGTATCCCCGACGACGGATGCCCACGGCATCGCGGCCGCGTTGCACGCGTACCCAATCCGACCTTCGCGATCGACCAGGATGAGCCCGCCCTCGCCGCCCCCGACCTCGGCGATCTCCAGGGCGACCGCCTCGGCGACCACGATCGGCAGGTGTCCCGAGGCCAGCATTTCGACCGCACGCCGCGCACTCAGCGCCCGAATGATCGCTTCGCCGTCGCCGGTCGCGGAAACGGCGCCGTACGCCTCTTCGGCCCAGGTCCCGGCGCCGGGCAGTGGAGAGTCACCCACGCGCCCGGGCCGCTTGCGCGCGATCCCGCCGGTCGACGTTGCCGCCGCCAGGCCACTGTCCCGATCGAGCGCACACGCTCCGACCGTGTCCCCGCGCCGGTCGGTTCGATCCTCGAAACGCGCGCGAGCCCGGTCGCTGATCATCTGCGCGGGCGCATCCGGCTCGATGCCGTGCTCGCGTGCGAAGCCGAGCGCGCCCGGGCCGCACAAGAGTACGTGCTCTCCGTCGTCCAGGACTAGCCGCGCCAGGCGGACCGGATGACGAAGCCAGGGCACCGCGGCAACCGAGCCGATGCGACGCTCGCCCGTCATCACGCAGGCATCGACCTCGATCTCACCCGCCCGGTTCAGCACCGCACCATGTCCCGCGTTGAACTCCGGATCCTCCTCCAGCACCTCGACCGCGGCGACCACGGCATCCAGGGCGGGCCCCCCGGCCTCCAGGACGGCCGCGCCAACCGCCGCGGCTTTCGCACACCCGGCCCGCAGCAGTTCATCGCGGGCGCCGTCGATGGACCCGGCGCCCCCGTGCACGACAATCGACGAGCTCGGATCAGTAGGTGAAATGCTTGATCCTCTCGCCCTTCTCGTCCATCTCGGTCATCGCTTCGATTCCGATGTCGAGATGTATCTCCGACCACAGCTCGGTGACCTTCGCGTCCGACTCTTCCGTCTTCACGCCTTCGGGCGTGATCGGCACGTCGGAGACCAGGAGCAACGAGCCTCGCGCGATGGCGTTGTCGTGACCGACGATGAAGAGCGTCGCCACCTCCATGTCGATCGCAATGCAGCGTAGGCGCTTCAGCCGATCGAGGAACGCGTCGTCGTGTTCCCACACGCGGCGGTTCGTCGTGTAGACGACGCCGGTGCGGTACTCGTGGCCGTGGCCCACGATCTTCTCCGACACGAACTTGTGCAGCTTGAACGACGGCAGCGCCGGTACTTCGGGAGGCATGTAGTCGTTGCTCGTCCCCTCGCCGCGAATCGCGGCGATCGGGAGTATGAAGTGACCGATCTCCGTCGTGGGTTTGAGGCCACCGCACTTGCCGAGATGCAACGCGGCCTTCGGCTCGCGCGCGGCGAGAAGGTCCATGATCGTCGCCGCGTTCGCAGAACCGATTCCGAAATTGACGATCGTGACGCCAGCACTGCTGGTCGCGGCCTGCATCGGGCGCCCCTCGCCGTACAACTTGCAGCGAAACTTCCCACAGAACTTCTTCACGTAATCGTGGAAGTTCGTGAGCAGGATCCAATCGCCGAACTCGTCGATCGGCATTCCTGTATAGCGAGGAAGCCAGTTTCGAGCTAGATCAAGGCGCTCCGTCACGGCGTTCAGACTACCGCAGACCCGCAGGCACGACTACTGGCGGCTCTCCGGATTTCCGAGAAGGACCAGGCGAACGAGCGCCGCTACCGAGGGAGCTTCCATCTTTTTCATGACGCGAGCCCGGTAGACCTCCACGGTCTTGGGGCTGAGGCCCAACTCGGCGGCAATGGCCTTCGTGGTCCCCCCGGCGACGAGCAGCTCCATCACCTCGCGCTCGCGCGGGGTGAGCGCGGCCGAGCGACTCGCGAAGTCGCGACGTTCGGTGTTCTCCCCTCCCTGCAACCACAGTGGGCTCGGGCCGGAGGCCGTGAGACCGCGCGGGTCCCCGCCGCGGACGATCCCCTGCGGATCCTGCACCGTCTGCACCAAGCGCGCAGCGTGTTGGCGCGCCTGCGCGAGCATCTCGGCGGCCTTCTTACGGCCGGTCACGTCTTCGACGATTCCGGCCACGTGTGTCACGGCGCCGACCGAATCCTGCAAGCCGAACATACGCATGTGCAGCCAGGCGCGGATCGACTGGTCGGAATTGACGAGCCGAAGCTGCAGATCGACGCGCTCCTTGTGGATCCGCGCCACCTCCCCCACCAGCCGCTGGCGGTCGTCCGGATGCAGGGCCGCGAGCGTCGCCGGGCCAGCGACCGCGCCTTCATCGGCCCCGGCGAGGAGTGCCACGAGCCCCGCGCTCGCGTGAACGACCGTCTGCAGGTCGGGCGTGAGCAGCATAAAGCCATCGTGAACGTTGTCGCTGAGCTGCTGAAACCGACCGCGCGCCACCTCGAGCTCGCGGGCGAGCCTGCGTTCTTCGGTTTCATCGCGAACGAGAACCAAACGCGCCTTGGCAGACTTCCCGGGTGCGGTCGCCTCCGCTTCGGAGACGTGAACCCAAACCGGAAGGTCGCCCTTTGCGAGCAGACGGACCTCGCCGCCCGTCGCTTCGGGCCACTGCTCGTCGGCACACAGAAGCGATTCCAGCGTTCGCCCGCGCAGCTCGTCCTCGGTCTGCGCGAGAATCGTTTGCGCTGCCGGGTTGGCGGCCAGAACCTTCCCCGCGCGGCTGGCGAGAAGCACGCCGATCGGCGAGGCCTCGTACAACGGAGCAAGCGGCAACCGATCGAGCTCCATGACCTCGGACCCCGCAAGGGCTTTCGGCTTCGCCCGGCCAGCTCCACCTCTCGAACCTTTGGCGCGACCGTTCGGCCGCACCTCCCCTCGCTCCGCCATCACCACCTCGCGGCCGTCGCCACTAGAGGCGCGCCTTCAGCGCCGTATAATGTACACTAATCGACGAAGTGTCAACTTTTTGATGCTATTTGTCGGCGCTGCGCGACGGGCCCGCGTCAATCCGCAGCGTTTTTGCAAACGTGGTGCTCACAGACGAGGCCCGCGTCACAGCTTCCGTCGGGACTACAAGGACCTCCGTAGTGGCCCGGCGTCCCGTCTTCAACGCTCACCGTTAGCGGATCCGGTGCGCCGCCATCGCAGCCCCCGAGGAGCGCCAGCGCGCAGAAGATTCCTGGCACCACCGAGCGCCACGACCGCAAATCCGCCTTCAATCGCCACATACCTTCCCCCTTGGTTTTTCGTCGCGCGAGCGGACCGCGAGCGACTCCCTCAAGAACCGCCTTTCTCCGGCGCGCTCCGTTCGATATATCATCCGCGGTCCCCTGTTCGAAGGTCGTTTGCGTTTTTTGCAGGCAGCCCTTCATGGAGAACCGCGCCTTCGGCGCACATAGCTCATGCAACTCGAGTGCTACGCAAGGACAGAGACCGGTCGGGTCCGGCCCACGAACCAGGACGCGATCGGCTGCTTCCCCGACATCGGCCTGTTCGCTGTCGCCGACGGCATGGGCGGCCACGAAGCCGGCGAGGTCGCGAGCCGGATGGCCGTCGAGAATCTCCACTCCTCGTTCGCCGGCAACCCGGCCACAGAGCACGGAGACCGACTCGCCCACGCGATTGCCCAGAGCAATGAGGCGATCTTTGCCGCCGGCCGGCCCGGAGGAAAGACCTCTTCCCGACCGATGGGCACGACGGTCGTCGCCCTCTCGTTGTCGATGGCGCCCCGTCGCGCGAACTGGGCATACGTCGGCGACAGCCGCCTTTACGTCTGCCGCAAGGGCGAGCTCCGATTGCTCACCGCCGACCACACGCGCTTCGGAGGAAAATTCTCGAAGAGCGGCGAGATCCCGCTCGACGTCGCCCACACCAACGAACTGCTCGCGGCGCTCGGCATCGAATCAAGGGTTCAGCTGGGAAGCGGCTCGGACTCCTGGCGCAACGATGACGTCTATCTTCTTTGTAGCGACGGAATCTCCGGGCTCGTGACGCCCGAACAGATCCGAGAAGGCCTGTCGCAATCCGCACCGGTCGACGAGATCGGCGCACGCCTGGTCGACCAGGCGATCGACGCGGGCGGCTCGGACAACGCGAGCGTCGTCCTCGTCCGCCCGACGATGTGATCCGGCCCTACTGAATCCTCTTCAGCTTGGGCTTGGCGTCGGAGCGGGCTCCGCGCGAGCGACGCTCCGGTCGCGGGATCTCTGCTTGGAGCTCGGCGTTGCGGCGCTTGTTCCAAATCTCCACGTCGTGGAAGTCGGCCATCGTGTCACCACGAAGTCCGAGACGAAGGGTCTCGAGTGCGATGACCTCGTTCGACGCGATGTTCCCGAGGTTCACCTCAGACCCGAGCTTCTGAACCATGTAGACCTGCTGGGTCTTCTGCGGCGACTCGAAGATGAGATCGGCCGGGTCGACCTTGGCGACGATCTCGTCGATCAGTCCGGCCCGAGCTTCACCGGAGCCGAAGTACAGCCCCACAGTACCGCTCTCGCGCGCCTCACAGATGACCTTCCAGGCGCCGGCGTCCTGGTCGGACTGGATGAGCTCGACCCAACGGAACGGCGGGATGACCTTGTCCGAGTCCTTACTACCGACCTCGGAGAGCACCGTGAATTCCTTGGTGAGCTCACGGATGTAACGCGCCTTCTCCTTCATCGACATGTCGATGACACCGTTCGAGATCTCGACGTGCGTGACGCCGACCTCTCGCGCCATGTCACGGAACTCATCGAAGCGCTTCTGCAGAATCGCGACCTCGACCAACGTTCCGCCGAAGCAGACCGGGATGCCGGCTTCGCGGTACACCTTGATCTTCTCGATGACGTTCTGCGTGACGTAGCCAGTGCCCCAGCCGAGCTTCACGATATCGATGTAGTCCGAACACGTATCGAGCATGTCCTCGACCTGACGAATGCCCATCCCCTTGTCCATGACATGGGTGACACCCACATCTCGGGGCTTGGCGCTTCGGGTCGGCAGGGAGAAGAAATCGAGCATCGTATGTCTCCAGTCTCGGTTGGGGTCTTCGGGGAAGTTGCTCAGGCCGAAGCCGCTCGCTCACGTGCGAGTTCAAGCAACGCCTCCTCTTTTGTTCGTAGTCGATCGGCGGTCTGCTGACGCCAGGCTGCGTGTTCCCCCAGTGCGGCCCGGCACTCTTTGATCATGGCGGCGACCGGCTCTGCGGCCGCCCCCCCTACACCCCTTCTCGTATCCACTACTTCGGCTGGATCCCGCAGCGACTGGAGCGCCGCCTCATCGATCCCCAGAGAACGGCCCAGCACCTGCTGTGCCGCGTCGTCGAGCCGTGCCAGGGTGACACTGTCTGCCTTCGGGTCGGCTTCGATCTCGAGCCGGACCGCCAGAGCGACCAGACGATGCGATTGACGGTAGGAGAGCCCTTCGGCCTGCATGACGAGTTCGGCCAGGTCCATCGACGTGGTGAAGCCTTTTCCTGCGCGCTGCCGCATCAGGTCCGTGTCGAACGTGAGTCCGGCTAGAACCCCGGCCATGAGCCTCGTCGTGCGAATGCCGTCGTCCAGCGCGCGCGGCACCTCACCCAGGGCAAATATTCGATTGTCCATCTGAGCCGAGGGGGTCTTACCCACCGCAGCCATGGAGACGAGACGGCCCATCACGCTCCCCGTGATGCCACGAACGAAGGCCAGAGAGTAAGGGTTTTTCTTTTGCGGCATGATCATGCTGATCCGCGTGTGTCGGTCGGCGAGCTCCACCAAGCCGAACTCCTGCGTGTTCCAGATCTGCAGATCCTCGGCGAGTCGGTCCAGATGGAGCAGATGCGTCAGCACCTGGGTCAAGACTTCAATCGGTTGATCGACCTGCCACATCGCATCCCGGGTGTTCTCAATGGCGCCGTCGAAGGCGAGTAGCTCGGCAAGGCGCGATCGCGCGAGTGGGAGGCGCGAGCCATTGATGTTGCCGATTCCACCGGGGCACTGATTGTTGCGCGCAAAGACTTCGCGCAGACGGTCTAGATCGCGAAGAAGCGGGAACGTGAATGACAGCAAGTAGTGCCCGAGGCTCGTCGGTGTCGCAGGCTGCAAGTACGTGTAGTCCGGCATCACCGTCGTCGGATGCGCTTCCGCTTGTGCGATCAGGGCTTCGGCCGCCGCAATCGTCTCGGCCGCCAACTCGAGCAGCCGGTCTCGAACCGCGATCCGGTAAGCGATGGTCGCCGGTTCCCGACGGGGCCTCCCGGCGCCCATCCAACCCGCAACAGCTTCGTCGCGCGCCTTCACCCACGCCTCGCGATTGGAGTAGACGTCTTCGATCGTCGGATCGAGCGGGAAGTCTTCGAGCGGCACGTCGTGCAAGTCGAGGAGGTGCGCCAGCAACGCGCGGCCCGGCTCGTCCGGAACGACGCCGACCTCCATCAACATCAGAATATGCGCGAAATCGGAGAGGCTCAGCCCGCGATAGAGAATGGGTGCATCCGCGATCTCACGGGCAAACGATGCCTCGACGAGTTCGCGCGCGGGCCCTTCCTTCAGTCGAGCGCCCTCCCCCTGCCCTTTGGAGGGAGGACCGCTGTCCTTCGTTGCGCTCAAACCGTCCTCAATCGACCGTGACCCGACGGAGGCCCTGCCCGACCGTCGGATCAGCCGCCAGCAGTAACTCTTCGAGGTGCTTCGGACGGCTCTGGCGGGTGCGCTCGGCCTCCGGCTCCTTGTGTTTCGCGCGGCGACGGATCCGGCCCATGCCGGCATCCACGATGCGTGACAACGAATTCAGAAGCGGGCCCGGATCGTCCCACGCGGCGTACGCATAGGTGCGTTTGCCGCTGTACGACTTGAGCCAGGACCAGGGCGTCAGGCGTTTCTCGGGCAGGAAGTAGAGCGAAACCGTCTTCAGGTCGCGCTCCTCGTGGATCCACTTGACCCCCTCTTCGAAGCTCGTTTGCCGAGCGACCGGCAGGCCGAGCACCTCGCGGTACCAGATATTCGGGAGGTTGATTCCCGACCGGGTCACGAGGCCATGCGGGAACCACGTACGTCCCCCGGTCGCCTCGGTCATCTTGTAGCTGCCATCGCGGCGATCCTTCTTGAACTCGACCACGCCGTAGCCCACGTGCCCGACTCCCTGCAGGATGCGCACGGCTTCCTTCGCGACCCAAGGTTGGTTGAGACTCTCCGCGAGCGTCGCGGTTCCGAAGCCGCGAGGGTACATGCGCAGCTTTCGCCCGCTCCAGATCGCGAGGGGATTCTGATCCTTGTCGAGGTACGTGACGCCCCACACTACCTGACTGTCGTCACCGGGCATGTACTCCTGAATGATCAGATCCTGGTGAACGGGGTAGATCAGGTCATAGAGCGACTTCAGCATGTCGGCCGAGTCGGCCAGGAACAGCCGCGTGTCGAACGTGTCGCGCCAGTTTGCGGTCGGCTGGAACGGCTTGATCAGACACGGGTACGAGATGTCGCGCACGATCTCGTCAATGTCGTGCGCCTCGTCGGTGAACCAAGTGCGCGGCAGCGGGTAGTCGCGCTCCATCGCGATTTTGTAGAACGACTTCTTGTCCATGAAGAGTTCGAGCACTTCTTTGGACGGCAGCCGGTAGTGGAACCACTCGTCCAGTTCGTCGCGGTGCTGCGAGATCATCTGGACGTTCAAGTCGCCGCTCGGGATCAGGACGGCCTTCTCATCCAGGGAACGCCCGATCTCCTGGAGGGTATCGATCAGGCCCGGCCCGCCCTTCACGAAGTCATCGCATTGGACCTTCGTGGCGTAACGGGTCTGGGCACCGGGCTGTGTGAGATCCGTGTCGATGCCGATCACGGGGACGCCGACCCGGCCGAGGGCACGACAGGTGGCGAGGCCGTTTTGGCCGAGCCCCAGGACGATCGCCGGGGGCCGGTCGAATTTGGGCAGATTCATCAGGTTCTAACCTCAGAGAACTTGGAGAGCGACTGGCGGGGGGGTGAATTCACCGAAGGCTTGCGGAGGATCACTCGATCCCCGAATCCAGCATGATCACGGCTCGGCGCACCGAAGGCAAGGGACTGCCCTCGCGCGAACCCCTGCTCCGGCCTGGGCTTGCGGCCCCGCTGGCGTTCGCTATCGCCCCGGGAGACGATGGAATCCGAGCCCAGGCGAACAATGGCCGAGCGCTATGACCCCCGTGAGATTCGGGCCCGCAGACGAGTCGAACGGGCCGTGGAGTCCCTCGGCCAGCGTGCCATGGACCTCGGGCTGGACCCGCTCGCCTTCCGCCTGACCCGGCCCTTGCGCGTGGAGCCGGATCTGCGCCCGAGGCCCTGGATCGTGGTCCTGAGCGGTGGAATCACGTCGAAAGGCCTGCTGAACGCGACCACCCAGGCCCGGGTGGAATGGGCGGCTCAGCTGTACCGGGACGGCCTCGCGCAGCACCTGGTCGTGAGCGGCGGCCCCCGGCGGCCCGGCCGGCCCCCGAGCGGCCCGGCCATGAAAGCCCTCGCGGTCGATTTCGGCGTCCCCGAGGACCAGATCGAGATCGAGGGCCACTCCAGCCGGACCGCGGAGAACGCCGAGGAGGTGGCCTCCCTGGTCCGAAAGCGCGGCGAACCCTCCATCCTCCTCGTGACCAGCGCGATCCACATGCGCCGAGCCAAGCTCTGCTTCCAAAAGCAGGGCGTGGACGTCGGCGCGGCGCCGGTCCCCCGGATCGAGGGGGAACCGCCCGAGCGCGCGAGCGTCGTCTCCCAAGCGCTGCACGAGTACATCGGACTGCTCTACTACGGTCTGCGCCGCTGGATCTGACTCGCCTCTTGACACTTTCCCCCAAAAGGCGAACAAATGGCGAATGTCGACCGCACAACTCCCGGGCCGAGGAACCGGTCTCGAACCGCCCAACCGATTCGACGGCATCCAGCTGCTCCGGGCCGATCTCGACCAGGAACGACAGAGCCAGATCGATCAGGGTCTCGAGCCGACCAGCCCGGCGATCGCCACCTCGTTTCACCGCGACGCCAGCCGCTCGATCCTGGCCGGGAACAACAGCCCTGACATCGGCTTCCAGTACAGCCTAAACCCGTACCGAGGTTGCGAGCACGGCTGCATCTACTGCTACGCCCGCCCCAGCCACGAGACCCTTGGCTGGAACGCGGGCATCGACTTCGAAACCCGAATCACAGTGAAGGAGGAGGCTCCCTTCCTCTTGCGCGCGGCCTTCTTCTCCGCGCGTTGGGAGCCTCAAACGGTTGCGCTCTCCGGCAACACCGACTGCTACCAGCCGATCGAGCGTCAGCTCCGCATCACGCGGCGTTGCCTCGAAGTGTTCGCCGAGTTCCGCAACCCCGTGGCGATCATCACCAAGTCCGCCCTCGTGGCGAGGGACGCCGACCTCCTGGCGTCCCTCGCCCGCCGCCACGCGGCGCAGGTCCGGATCTCGATCACCACTCTCGATTCGACCATCGCCCGTCGCATGGAACCTCGAGCCGCAAGCCCCGAACGACGCCTGGACGCCATCCGACGCCTCACCGACGCCGGGGTGCCCACCGCCGTGATGATCGCTCCGGTGATCCCCGGGCTGACCGACGAGGAGATCCCCCGAATCCTCGAAGCCGCCGCCGATGCCGGCGCGCAGAGTGCCAGCTGGACCCTGGTACGACTCCCCCACCCCGTAGAGGAACTGTTCGTCGAATGGCTCGGGCGCCACTTCCCCGACCGACGAGACCGCGTCGTCCACCGGATTCAGGAAACACGCGGCGGCAGCGGTCGCCTGTCCGACTCCAAGTTCGGCCGCCGCATGCGGGGCCAAGGCGAGTACGCGCGCACCCTTGCCGCCCTCTTCGCCGCGAGCGCGCGGCGCTACCGGCTCGATTCACCGCTTCGCCCCCTCGACACCTCATCGTTCCGACGCCCGCCCACGCCAGGAGAGCAACTCGCGCTGCTCTAGGGTCCCGAGTCCGAAGGATCCAGGACCCCGCCGCCGTCATGCAAACTGACGATTTTGGGCGAAAAGCGTCGAGAACTTGACGCACAGCGCGCCGCAGATCCGAAATTCCCTAGGGCAATCGTTCGACGCGCGGGGGCATACTTCTTGCGCACTCAAACTTCAGATGGGAACGCCCAGAGTAGGAGACCGGCTCCGTGCGGTCCTCCATAGCGAAACACAGCCGGTTCTCGCCGACCACATACGCGGCCTGTGCTGGCTCGCGGCGATCTCGATCTCCTTCTCGATCCTGCCCGATCTGAAGCTGACCGGCGTCGGCCAGGTCGTGCTGATCTCGACGAAGCTCGGCGGCGTTTTGATCTCGTTCCTCGGCCTCCTCGTCATCCGCCGGCTCGCGACGGGAGAGTGGCGAGCTCTCGCGGTCACCTCGGCAGGCCTGGTGTTGTGCGTTCTCGCAGTCCCGACGGTCGGTGCGATCGTGTACGCGGACCCGGTTCGCGGAGCGTTCACCCTCACCTTCATCTCCGTGGCGACGGGAGTCGCCTTCCCATGGGGCACCCGCCCGCAGATTGCCGTCGCGTTGGCCGCGGCTCTCGGCGTGACCGCAGAGGTTGCCTTCCAGGAGCCGGCGGTCTCCGTCCCCGCCAACACGCTCGTCGCGGCGTTCGCCTTCATCAGTGCGAGTGTCTGGCTCGCTTCAGTGCTCGATCGCCAGCGGCGCGAGAGAGCACGAGCCGATCTCCTGCAAGAAGGGCAGCAGCGGGTCCTCGAGTTGGTCGCGCGAGACGCGCCACTCGAAGAGGTCTTTCACGCCCTGATCGACAGCGTCCAAGAGCGAGAGCCGTCGCTACGCGCCGCCGTGCGACTGCTCTGCTCCGAAGAGGACGTCCCCGTCCTGTCGCTGAACTCCGCCCCCGCGCTTCCCGAGCAATTCGTGATCGAGACCCTGGTGGTACCCATCGGCCCGAGTGAAGGCGCAAGTGGGACCGCGGCCTTCCGCGCGCAACGCGTGGTGACACCCGACATCCAGTCCGACCCTCTTTGGAAGCACGACCGCGCGGTTGCGCTCGCGAGCGGCTTGCGCGGCTGCTGGGCCGAGCCGATCCGAGGCGCCGACGGAACTCTACTCGGCACCATCAGCGCCTACTACGAAGTCGCTCGCGACCCCTCGCAGGCGCAGTTCGAACTCCTCGAGATGGCAGCCAACCTGAGCGCCATCGCGATCGAGCGCGCTCGCTCCCACGAGGCACTCGTCGCCGCACGCGACGTCGCTGAAGAGGCGGCGCGCGCCAAGGGCGAGTTCGTCGCGAACATGAGCCACGAGATTCGGACGCCCCTCAACGGCGTGATCGGCATGACCGGGCTGCTTCTCGATACGAAACTCGATCAGGAGCAGAACGAGTACGCGGGCATCATTCGCACGAGTGGCGAGAGTCTTCTTTCGATCATCAACGACATCCTCGACTTCTCGAAGATCGAGTCCGGGCGGGTCGAACTCGAAGAACAACCCTACGAAATCGGACGCTGCGTGACCGAGGCCATGGATCTCGTCTCGCTACGTGCCGCCGAGCAGAGCCTCGAACTCGCGTACTGCCTCGGACCCGACGTGCCCCAGATAGTCCTGGGCGACATCACCCGCGTGCGACAGATTCTGGCGAACCTGCTCGGCAACGCGGTCAAGTTCACCGAACGCGGCGAAATCGTCGTTTCGGTCGAAGTGCGCTCGCGCGACGGAGACGCCTGCGAACTCGAGTTCTCTGTACGCGACACGGGGATCGGCATTCCTGCCGACCGCGTCGAACGGCTCTTCCAACCGTTCACCCAGGTCGACTCGTCCACAACGCGCCGCTACGGCGGTACGGGGCTCGGCCTCGTCATCGCCCGCCGGTTCTCCGAGATGATGGGCGGTGAGATGTCCGTCGAGACCGAGGAAGGCCTCGGCTCGACGTTCCGGTTCACCATCCAGACGCGAGCGGCGGCTACCACCAACTCCGATGGCAACTTGAAGCTCGACACCCTCCGAGGCCGTCGCCTCCTCGTCGTGGACGACAATGCAACGAACCGCGTGATCCTCGAGCGCGAAGGCCGGTCCTGGGGCATGGACGTACAATGCGCCTCGTCGGGAGCTGAGGCCCTCGCGTGGATCCAGCAAGGAGGCCGCTACGACATCGCGGTCCTCGACTTCCTCATGCCGGACATGGACGGCGTCTCGCTCGGACGCGAGCTGCGAAACCAGAGCGCCGTGCGACTGGCGCCCCGGATTCTCCTGAGCTCCGTTGCTGCCGACGACATGGGCGCGTTCCGTATCGACGACGACGCGCGCGGAGAGTTCACCGCCGTGCTCACCAAGCCGATCCACCTCGGCCAGTTGGAACGCGTGCTCGCCAGCGCGCTGGGCCCGCCTGAAACCGAGGCGAACCGCCCGGCGAACCCCTCCGAGGTCGATTGCAAACTCGAACGACGTCACCCGCTGCGGGTGCTCCTCGCCGAGGACAATCGCATCAACCAGCGCGTCGCGATCAAGATGCTCGAGCGCATGGGCTACCGTGCCGACGTCGCCGCGAACGGCGCCGAAGCCGTCGAGGCCATCTCACGCCAGCCATACGACGTCATTTTAATGGACATGCAGATGCCCGAGATGGACGGCCTCGCGGCGACGGAGCGAATCCGCGCGACCCTTCCTGCGAACTCGCAACCGCGGATTATCGCCATGACGGCGAACGCTTCCGTGCAGGATCGCGAGACGTGTCTCTCTTCCGGCATGGACGATTTCCTGAGGAAACCGGTCGTCGCACGCGATCTCGAAACAGCGCTCGAGAAGGCAACGCCGATCCTACGCTCCAACGTCACGGCTCCGATCGAACCGCATCCCGTCTAGGCGTACCCCGAGCGGCTCAATCGCCTCGTTTGATCTGCGAGGTCAGTGACGCCCGGACGACACCACCGGCGCCTCGGCGGACCGCGTCCTTCCCATGGCGATCGGCGATCTTGTCCAGCGCCTCGTTGAGCTCGTGCTTGCGCGGCGCGTCGAAAATCGAGAGCTGTCGTCCTCCACCCTGCTCCACCTGCTGGATCCCCGCTGCCGTGACTCCGACGAGGCGGATCGGTCTCGGCAGCTCCCCGTCCCGCAGCAGAGCCCGCGCCGCCTCCGCGAGAGTCGCGCCGTCGTCGGTCGCCTCAGGCAGCGTGAGTTGGCGGGTGTAGGAGCGGTACCCTCCCGGGCGCTCGAGCTTCTCGGTCGACTTGACCTTCAGCCGAACGACGCGTGCGAGAACTTCGTCGCGTCGCAGGCGTCGCGCCACGGCTTCCGCATGCTGTCCGATGACGTCTCCGAGTATCTGGTCGTCTTCGACATCAATCGCAAACGTGTTTTCCTCGCCGTACGAGCGCGCGTCCCGGTCGCGCTCGATCGTCCGCACGTCGTCTCCCTGGGCAAGGTGCCAGAGCCTCCGAAGCCCCGTGGGGACCGCGCGATCTTCGATCTGAGCCAGATCGCCGATGGTGAGGATTCCCCTCAGACGCAGCTTCTCTTCGGTGACGGCACCGACTCCCCACAGGCGCGAGATCGGCAGCGGCTTGAGGAAGCTCCGGACCTCGCCGGCGGGCACCTCAAGCAGACCGTCGGGCTTCGACAGATCACTCGCGATTTTCGCGACCATCTTCACGGGCCCGATTCCGACCGAAACCACGAGTCCGACGTCTTCCATCACGCGGGCCTTCAGCCGCTCTCCAACTTCGAGCGGTGAGTCCGCCCGGAGGGCCCGCATGGTCGACGTGATGTCGATGAAGGCCTCGTCGAGGGAGAGCGGCTCGATGTCCGGGGAAAACTCCTCGAACACCGCCCGAATCTGCTTCGAGACCCGGCCGTACTTTCCCAGATCACCGGAGAGGAACACGGCCTCGGGACAGCGGCGTTGCGCTTCGATCGCCGGCATTGCCGAATGCACGCCGAAACGACGCGCCTCGTACGATGCCGCCGATACCACGCCCCGCGGCGGCTTCCCCCCCACCACGACCGGACGGCCCCGCAACTCGGGTCGATCGCGCTGTTCGACCGACGCGTAGAAGGCGTCCATGTCGGCGTGCAGAATGACGGGTGACCGAGGCATCGGCACCACCGAGAGTAGCACGCCTCAGAGGCCAACCGGCGTCTCGACCTTGAACCGAATCGGGGATCGTGAGCAAGCCGCGGAGGCGAACGATGGACTTTGACCCGACTGACGACGAGCGCGCCTTCCAACGCGACCTGCGCGCCTGGCTCGACCGGAACCTGCCCGACGCATGGAGGACCGAGCACCCACGCGAGCCGTGGACGGCGGAGACCCGTGAAATCGCCCGGCAATGGCAAGCGCGACTCGCATCGGAGCGCTACGTCGCGCTCGGATGGCCGGCAGCGAGCGGTGGCCGGGAGGCATCACTGGGCACGCGCATTCTCCTCCAGACCGAACTTCTGCGGGCCCGAGCCCCTCGCCTCCTCGGCCACGTCGGGCTCGACCTCGTGGGCCCCGCACTGATCGCTCATGGCTCGGACGCACAGAAGCGTCGCCATCTCGACCGGATGCGCACCGGCGAGGAGTTCTGGTGCCAGGGCTTCTCGGAGCCGGGCGCCGGCTCCGACCTGGCGAGCCTCGCGACACGCGCCGAGCGCCGGGACGACAACTACATCGTGAACGGACAAAAGGTGTGGACGAGCGTGGCCGACGTCGCAGACTGGTGCTTTCTTCTCGCACGAACCGATCCGAGCGCTTCCAAACACGCAGGCATCTCCGTTCTCCTCGTGGACATGCGCAGCCCCGGCATCGAAGTCCGACCGCTTCGCCAACTCACCGGCGACGCCGAGTTCAACGAAGTGTTCTTCGACGACGTGTCCGTCCCCGTTTCGAATCGGCTCGGAGCGGAGGGAGCCGGCTGGTCGGTCGCAATGGGAATCCTCAGCCACGAGCGTGGCCCGATGTGGACCTTCCTCTTCCAAGGGCACCTCCGCCACGAGTTCGACCGACTCGTCGCTTTGGTCCGAGCCCGCGGCGAGTCCGAGGCACCGCTTCTCCGCCAGGCGCTCGCCGCCGCGCACATCGATCTCCAAATCATGCGACTCCTCGGATGCCGCGGGCTCACGACCGACCAGCGCGGGGGCAACCCGGGCCCCGCCTCGTCGCTCGAGAAGCTATTCGGAAGCCAGGTCTCCCAGCGCCTCCGAGCCCTCAGCGTGAAGACACTCGGGCCCGAGGCTCTACTCGCGAGCGACGACCCAAGGTCCCCATGGGAGGGTCGGTGGCTCCGCTCCTATCTCTACTCGCGGGCCGAAACACTGCTCGGCGGTACGTCCGAGATCCAGCGCTCCGTGATCGCACGGCAGCTTCTGGGCCTGCCGGGCTAGGCCGGCGCTGCGCCCCGCTAGTCTTCGGACGCGAGGACGCCGAGCGTCTCGAGGAGTTCGTCTGATTCAATCGGTTTCGAAACGACGGCGTCGAAGCCCGACGCGATCGCCTTGCGCCGTTCTTCTTCGCGACTGTGCGCGGTCAGCGCAATCGCAGGCAGTCGTGGCACTCGGGAGCGTGCCTCGTTCTCTCGGATGGCGAGCATCAGCGCGTACCCATCATGCCGCGGCATCGCGAGGTCGGAGACGAGGACGCGCGGTTTGAAACTCACGAGCGCGCCGAGAGCTTCTTCCGCACTGCCGACCGTGCGAACGTCCGCCCCCCAGTGGGCGAGCAGCGCACTCGCAGCCTGCGTCGCGTCCGGTTCGTCGTCGACCACCAGAACGCGAACACCGGATAGATCTCCGCACGCGGCCTCCTCCCGGGACGCCTCTTCGACGCCCGCCTCTGGGGGCTCCGCGGCCGGCAACTCGACCGCGAACGAAGCCCCGCGGCCATTGCCGCCGCTCTGGGCAACCACGGAACCGCCATGAACTTGTACGAGCCGACGCACGACCGCCAACCCGAGACCGAGCCCGCGATGGCGTCGAGTGATCGCGCTCGAGACCGGCCAGACGCGGTCGAAAATGCGGCTCAAATCCGCCGCTCCGAGTCCCCCGCCCGTGTCCGTCACGACGAGACGGACCATTTTGCCCGACCGACTCGCTTCGACTTCCACCCTCCCGCCGTGTGACGTGAACTTCACGCCGTTGCCTACGAGGTTCCGTAGAATCTGGCGCAACCGCCGCGTCTCTCCCGAGACGACGAGGGAGTCTTCGCAGCGATACACGATCTTGACGCCCTTGCCCTCGCTTTCCGCGCGGAACGACTCCGCGATGTCGGCCACGAGGGGACCGATAGCGACCCGATCCGGGGTGTACGGAAGACGACCCGATGCGGCCCGCGCCGCAACGGAAAGATCGTCAATCATGGCCTGCAGCGAGCGTGCGTTCCGTTCGATCGCACTGATCGCCGATGCCGTTTGTGCGGCGTCCATGGTCTCAGCCCGAAGCAACTCGGCCCAGGTGAGGATCGGCGAGAGCGGCGTGCGCAGCTCGTGCGTCAGCAAAACGAGGAAGTCATCGTCGGCGAAGCTGCTCGGGACATCGTCGTCGCGCGACAGATCGCTCATCCGGCGACGGCGCGCCGCCTCGTACGCGCGTCCGATCTCGAGCATCAGCTCTGCGATGCGAGGAGCGGCGACACCCAGCGGAACATCCGGCGACGCCTCCGCCAGCCGACGGAGCGCACCCGCGTGGATCTCCTCCATCGCGGAGTGTGGCACGCCCTGGTCGTCGAGCTCTCCGCCGATCGACCGCGCCTCGGCCATGATCGTCGGCTCGTCGCCCTCGTCCAGACACCGGCGCAACAGCGCGCCGTATCGCTCATCGACCGACTTCATCTCTCGCAGACCGCCCCACCCTTTTGTTGCCACGACCGGCAGGGGCGCGCCAACCCCTGGCTGGAAATTCCCGGAGAAACTGCGGCGCCGGCATTGGCCCGTAGCCACCATACGAACAGGCCCGCAAAGAACAGATTCCCGCTGGCGAGAAAGGCGATCTGCCCTGGAACCGAACCACCTACGCAAAGAGCGCACACGATGGCGACCACGCCCCCCTTCCCCAGCGCACCAAACGCCACGAGGGGCCGCTGGATCTCAGCCTGCTGGGCCAACCAGCCATAGAGCAGCCCGAACAGGGCGATCGTCCATGCCAGAAGTATCGCGTAGACTGCCGGCACGCCGCCGGGGAGACCGGCCACCTGCCCCAAAACCGAGTCCGGCATGGAGGCGACGAGGGCGAAGACCACGTTGAACACAGCGGTGACCCACAACGCGGTCCGTAGGATTCTATCAGGGTCCATCAGAAGCCTCCGGACCCGCATACCCGTCCGGTGCGATGACCGCGAACACGCCGGTGTGGTCAGAAACCCACGGAGGCACCGCCTCGGCCCGCCCCCGCCAGCCTACGGGAGTTCCAAGAAGAGCCGCGCGGACAGAACGCTGGCGTGGTCGACGAACAGGGAATCGATGCTCTTAGTCGCAGCCGGCTCGACGGAACGAAGCGACGTGTGTCGAAGGTGGCGCCACCACCGTGCGGGTGAAGCTCCGCCCACACATCGGTCAGCCCCGCTGCGGGCAGCCGATCGATCGCCTCCGAGTACGGCGTGGAATTCAGATCACCGCCGACGGCGTTCGGCCATTCCCCGTCCTGCGGCACTTTGCTCCTGCCGACCAACCCGCCGGCTCCTCCGGTAGGAGCCCTCTTGGATCAGGCTCCAAGATGAAGCTCCAGGCTTCGTCCGCTAGGCTGCTCCGCTCTCGTGAGCACCTTCGCCATCGGACAACGCTGGATCAGTGAGGCCGAGCCCGAGCTCGGCCTGGGGACCCTCATCGAGATCGATGGTCGCCAGATCGAGATCGTGTTCCGCGCAACGGGCGACCACCGCCGTTACGCCGCGGCCTCCGCGCCGCTGCGCCGAATCCGCTTCAAGAGCGGCGATCGGATCAGCGGTCGAGACGGTGTGAGCTTCGCCATCGAAGAGGTGGTGGAAGACGGACACCTCCTCCTGTACCGCGGCGACGGCCAGGAGCTTACCGAGGACGAGCTGACCGACACGCTCTCCGCCGGAGGACCCGATGAGCGCCTGAAGCGCGGCCAGGTCGACGAAGCGCGGGCCCACGCGCTGCGCACCGAGGGACTGACGCATCTCAGTCACGTTCGGGGCTCGACCGTCCGCGGCTTCCTCGGGGGCCGGATCGACCTCATCCCCCACCAGCTCTACATCGCCGGTGAGATCGCATCACGGCACGCACCGCGAGTGCTGCTCGCCGACGAGGTCGGACTCGGGAAGACCATCGAAGCGTGCCTGGTTCTCCACCGACAGCTGCTCGGCGGGCGCGTCGGCCGCGCTCTCATCCTCGTGCCCGAATCCCTCGTGCACCAGTGGTTCGTCGAACTCGTCCGGCGCTTCCACCTCTGGTTCAAACTCTACGACAGGGAACGTTGCGACTCGATCCGCGCGACCGAGCCAGACGCAAACCCGTTCCTCGAGGAACAGCTGGTGCTGACTAGCCTCGACTTCTTGCTCTCGAGTCCGGAAGACGCGCAGGCCGCGGTCGAGGCTGGCTGGGACATGCTCATCGTTGACGAAGCGCATCGGCTCGCCTGGTCCGAGGACGAGCCTAGCGACGGCTATCGACTCGTCGAAGCCTTGTCTCACCGCTCACCGAGCACCCTGCTGCTCTCGGGTACGCCCGAGCAGCTCGGCGAAGGAGGCCACTTCGCTCGGCTGCGACTGCTCGACCCCGAGCGACACACAGATCTGGAGGCCTTCCGAAGCGAGCGAGACGGATTTGCAGGAATCGCCGACCTCGTCGACAGCCTTCTCGACGGGACGGCGATCCCCGAAACACAGCGGACGGGCGTCCTGGCAAACGATCCGACCGGAACTCTCGCAGCCGGTTTCGCCGGCGTCGCAGCGGGAGATGAAGATGCGCGCGCAAAGCTCGTGTCCGACCTCCTCGATCGCCACGGCACTGGCCGGGTTCTCTTCCGAAACACCCGCGCCGCGATCGCGGGCTTTCCACGACGCATCCCGCATCTCGTCCCGCTCGAGGGCGGCCCAGAACACGCGGACACCTCCCCGTACGACTACTCTTCGGACCCCCGGACCCCGTGGCTCCTCGACCTCCTTGGCAACGTCGGAGACGAAAAGGTCCTGCTCATCTGTCACAAGCGCGAGCAAGTGAAGGCCATCATCGCTGCCCTCGAGGACCGAGCGCAGCTGAAGCTCGCAGAGTTCCACGAGGGGCTCTCGCTCCTCCAACGAGATCGCAACGCCGCCTGGTTCGCGGAGCCGAGCGGTGCCCGCATACTGCTGTCCTCCGAGATCGGCAGCGAGGGACGCAACTTCCAGTTCGCCCACCACCTCGTGCTGTTCGACCTTCCCATCGACCCCGAACTCCTGGAGCAGCGGATCGGTCGGCTCGATCGGATCGGTCAGCAAGGCGACGTCAACATTCACGTCCCCTACCCGGTGGGAACCGCACACGAGTTGCTCGCCCGCTGGCACCACGAGGCGCTCGACGACTTCGCACAGAGCCTGCGGGGAGGGACCGAGGTCCTGGCCCTTGTGGAAGCTCCGCTTCGCGCGGCGCTCGAACGCGTCGCGGCCGGCGACCCCGACCTCGAGGGCGAGAAGAGTCTCTTCGAGCAGAGCCGCGGGCACCGCGAAGACATCGCTCGACGGCTCGAGCAGGGTCGGGATCGACTCCTCGAACGCAGCTCGCTTCGGCCCGAGCGCGCCGACACGGTCCGTCAATCGATCGCCGCGGAGGACTCCGACCTCGGCTTCGAACGGTACCTGATCCGGCTTCTCGAATACTTCGGTGTCGACGTCGATGAGGTCAGCCCCCGAAGCTACCGACTCGGTACCGATGGCCTCTACGTCGACGCGATCCCCGGGCTCCCCGCGGCGGGGCTCTCCGCGACATTCTCGAGAGAAGTCGCACTCCGCAGAGAGGACCTGGTGTTCCTCACGCGGGACCACCCCCTCGCGCTCGGCGCCCTCGAACTGCTCCTCGGTTCCGAACGTGGCAACAGCGCGTTCGCCCTCTGGCAGGCAGAGGACCCCAAGGGCCTGCTTTTGGAGGTACACTTCGTCATCGAGGCCCTAGCGCCCCGCGAGCTCGCGATCGACCGATTCCTGCCCCCCACGCCGGTGCGCGTCGTGATCGATCAACGCGGCGAGCCGACCGACGGCGATGCACTCGCTGCCGCCGCAACCGAGGGCGCGCGCCCTGACGCCCTCCTCGCCCGCCCCGAGGTGAGCACCCACGTACTGCCCGCAATGTTCGAGGCTGCTCTGGCGGCCTCGGAGCCGGCGCGACGCCGCCTCGTCCACCGCGCGCGGCGCGCAGTCACCACCGACCTCGGCGCCGAGCTGGACCGCCTCCGCGCGCTGCGGATCGTCAACGATCGGGTCCGCGAGGACGAGATCCGACTGGCCGAAGCGGAGATCTCCGACCTCGACAAGCACCTAGGCTCCGCGCGGGTCCGGCTCGACTCCGCGCGCCTTGTTTGGCACGGTCCGAAAGCCCTTCTGGAGCGCTGAACACCCATGGCGCCGCCTCCCACGCGTCGGTATAACTCGACGCGATGCGCAGCTGGACCATCCAGGACGCCCTCGAGCTCTACGACGTACACGCCTGGGGCTCCGGGTTCTTCACGATCAACCGAAACGGGAACGTCGAAGTGCGTCCGCGTGGGGATCGTGGCCCCGGTATCGACCTCGGCGAGCTGATTACCTACTTGCGTGGCCGTGGCCTCCGCCTCCCGCTGCTCGTCCGGTTCTCCGACATCCTCGCTACCCGCCTGCGCGAACTCTCGCAGTGTTTCGGAAGCGCGATCGAGGAGCACCAGTACACCGGCCGCCACCGGGCCGTGTACCCGATCAAAGTGAATCAACAGCGCCACGTGGTGCAGGAAGTCATCGACTTCGGACGCCGCCACGGCGTCGGCCTCGAAGCCGGCAGCAAGCCCGAACTCCTCGCCATTCTGCCGATCGCCGACACTCCGGATTCCTTGATCGTGTGCAACGGCTACAAGGATCGCGCCTACATCGAGATCGCACTCCTCGCCCAGAAGCTCGGCCGAACCCCCATCATCGTCCTCGACCGATTTCACGAACTCGACCTGGCGCTCGAAGTCGCCGACGAGCTGGGCATCCGACCTCACCTCGGCGTGCGGGCAAAGCTTTCCGCGCGCGGTGCCGGTCGTTGGGTGGAATCCGGCGGAGACCGCAGCAAGTTCGGGCTCACCGCCGACGAACTGATCGTCACCGTGGAGCGGCTCCGCGAGAAGGGCATGCTCGATTGCCTCGAGCTCGTCCACTTCCACGTGGGCTCCCAGGTCACGAGCATCCGGGCCATCCGCGAAGCCGTTCAGGAAGCGACTCGATTCTACGTCGGACTCGTCGAGATGGGCGCCGGCCTGCGCTACCTCGACGTCGGCGGCGGCCTCGGCGTAGACTACGACGGCTCGCAGACGAACTTCGCGTCGTCGATGAACTACACGAACACCGAGTACGCCCGCGACATCATCTCGACCGTCGTCGAGGCCTGCAACGAGAAGAACGTCGCGCATCCCGACATCATCACCGAGACGGGTCGCGCCATGGTCGCGCACCACTCTGTTCTCGTCTTCAACGTGCTCGGCGTGAACGAGGTGCTCCCGAAGTCGGCCCCTGCGGTGCCGGCCGAGAAAGACCACAAGGTCGTCCACACGCTGTACGAGACGTTCCAATCAATCACGCAGAAGAACACGATCGAGGCGTACCACGACGCCGTCCAGGCCAAGGAAGAAGCGCTCACGCTTTTCAACCTCGGCTACCTGGATCTGAAGACTCGCGGAACCTGCGAGCGCCTGTTCTGGGCCTGCTGCGCCCGCATTCTACGCCTCGTGCAGGACATGGAGTACGTGCCCGACGAACTCCAAGGCCTCGAGCGCGCGATGGCCGACACCTATTACGGCAACTTCTCCGTGTTCCAATCCGCCCCCGACCACTGGGCGGTGAAGCAGCTCTTTCCCGTCATGCCCCTGCATCGCCTGAACGAGCGCCCGACCCGTCGGGGCGTCTTCGCCGACCTCACGTGCGACTCCGACGGAAAGGTCGACCAGTTCATCGACCGACACGATACGAAGAACGTCCTGGAGCTCCACGGGGTCAACGGCGAGCCTTACTACATCGGGATCTTCCTCGTCGGAGCGTACCAGGAGATCCTCGGCGACCTTCACAACCTCTTCGGTGACACCGACGCCGTTCACGTCCGACTCGGCGAAGCCGATCGCATCGAAATCGAGCATCTCGTGGAAGGCGACTCCGTCGAGGAGGTCCTCGGCTACGTCCAGTACAGCAAGCCCGAACTCGTCGAGCGCGCCCGAGGTGCGATCGAGGTCGCTCTCCGGGAAGGCCGGATCTCCGTGGAAGAGTCCGCGCGTCTTCGCCGCCGCTACGAGGAGGGCTTGTCGGGCTACACCTACCTCGACGTTCGCGATCCGACGCAGGAGATCTCCGTGGTCGGCCCAAAGGCCGGCTCCTGACACCAGACCCGTGACTCGACGACTCCTTCAGCTCGCCCTCGTCGCGACATTCCTGGTCGCCCCCGTCGGCCTCTCGGCGGCGGCACCGCAAGCCTCGCGGCGAACGCACGTCGTCGAGGCCGTCGAGAAGATTCGTCCTGCGGTGGTGAACATCTCCGCCGAAGAACTGATCGTGGTCCGTCCCGACCCGTTTTTCCAGGATTTCTTCGGACGCTTCTCGCAACCCCGCCATCGGCAGTACAAGCGGACGAGCCTCGGCTCCGGCGTCCTCGTCCGTGCCGACGGCTACGTCGTCACCAACGCCCACGTCGTCGCCCGCGGTGACCGCATCACCGTCACTCTCGCCGACGAGCGGGAGTTCGAAGCTACGCTCGTGGGAACGGACGAGCACGCCGATCTCGCCGTGCTGCGGATCGAGGGAACCGACCTACCCCACGCGATGTTCGGGCCCAGTCACGACCTGATGATCGGCGAGAGCGTCATCGCGATCGGAAACCCGTTCGGGTTCTCCCATACCGTCACGACGGGGGTGATCAGCGCGACGGGACGCTCCCTGCGACTCGAAGAGCGCACCTACTTCGACTTCATCCAGACCGACGCCTCGATCAATCCAGGGAACTCCGGGGGGCCCCTCCTCAACATCCACGGCGAACTGATCGGCATCAACACCGCGATCTGGGGCCGCGCGGAGAACATCGGCTTCGCGATCCCCGCCGCTCGGGCTTCGCGAGCCGTCCAGGAATTGATCGACCACGGCTACGTACGCGTCGGCCACACCGGCGTCCTCGTACAAGACCTCACCCCGGCGCTGGCCGCAGCGCTCGAGACGAAGGCGACGCGCGGTGTCGTCGTCCGCAACGTGGATCCGGGGAGCCCCGCCGAGTCCGCCGGACTCGAAGTCGGCGACATCGTCGCCTCGCTCGACGGGCAAACCATCCGCGACCGCGTGGAATTCGACGAACGATTGGCAAGCGCAGGGGTCGGGACGCCCATGGAGCTCGAAGTGCACCGCGCCGACGAACGCGTCGCGGTCACGATCATCGCGGCGGCGCTCAGCGAAGAGCGGATCGACGACATTGGGTGGCACCGACTCGGCCTCCGGGTCGACGAAGGCGCGACCAAGGAGGCGGTCGCGATCACGGAAGTCCGGCGACGCAGTCACGCGGCACGCGCCGGGATAGAGCCGGGCGACCTCTTGCTCGCCATGGAACAGAAACCAATAGTAACGGTCGCAACGTACCGACGCGCAGTCGCGCGACTCCGCGGCATCGGGCCCATTTCGATCATCGTGCGGCGCGGCAACGCAACCTACCGCGTCACGCTCCCCGCCGAGGGCTAGTGCATCGTAGGCACTAGGTGTTGCCCCCGACAAATTCGAAAAATACGAATCCATGCTTCGCCTTCTCGTTTGCTTCTGATATCAGGTTCGCCAAGAAAGACTGCGAGTGCGTCTCCCCGATGATTGGAGTGACTCGCCGAGTTTTAGAAGTGGAGCATCTTATGCCACAGGGTCGCATCAAGTGGTTCAACAACGCGAAGGGCTACGGCTTCATCGTGCAGGATGGAGGCCCCGAGATCTTCGTGCACTACTCCGCCATTGAAGGTGAGGGATACAAGACTCTCGCCGAAGGCCAGGAAGTGGAGTTCGAGATCTCGGACAGTGACAAGGGTCCACAAGCGACCAAAGTCACCCGGAAGGACTGACCCCTCCCCCCTGAGATCGCATGCGTCTGCGGCTAGCAATCCGGGGACGCGTGCAAGGCGTCTGGTTCCGCGGTTCCGCCCGTGAAGAAGCACTGCGGCTGGGACTGGTCGGCTGGGCGAGAAACCGGGGGGACGGATCCGTCGAGATCGTCGCGGAGGGCACCCCGAGCGCGATGAACTCGTTCCTGGAGTGGTGCCATCATGGCCCGCCCGGAGCGCACGTCCACGACGTAACGCAAAACGCCGAACCTTCGGGCGACGACCTGGTAGACTTCCGCGTCCGCTATTGAGTTCGGATGCCGCACGAGCCAGGCTATGACTCATGATGATCCGAGCCTTTTCGTGGCTGCCCCTTCTGCTGGTCGCCCTCCTCTTTCCGACGAGTGGGTCCGCGGGAATCGACGTGAAGACCCGAACCGTCGGCTCCGCCGGGACACCCGACTCGAGTCGCCTGCGCGCCGACGGGAACCAACTGCGCATTGATACCGCCGCGCCCCCGAGCGGCCAGGGCGCGACATCGATCGTCTTCGACGCCAACACCGAAGTTCTGCGGGTCTATCGTCACGCAGAGAACTCCTACGTCGAGATCGACAAGGAGTTCGCCGCCCAACTCGGCGCGAAGATGGCGGAGGCCCAAAAGATGATGGAGGCGCAGCTTGCGAAGATGCCTCCCGAGCAGCGCGCCATGATGGAAAAGCTGATGAAGAGCGGGGCCATGCCGTTCCCGAACCCGGGTGCGAAAAAGAACGCCGTGCCGCTCGAGGCCAAGTCCACCGCAAAGACCGAGACCATCGGTGAGACCGTGTGCACCGTCTACACGCTCAGCCGCGGCGGCACGCCCAAGGGAGACGTCTGCGTCGCCGCCTGGGACACCGTCGCGATCGGCCCGAACGACATCAAGGTTCTGAAGAAACTCGGTGCTTTCCAGAGCAAGATGACCGAGTCCCTCGCGGGTGCGGTCCCGGGAGCCGCGCAGCCCTTCGAGTTGCTGGACCGCGTCGACGGGTTTCCGCTTCGCACGCGTCGCACCGAGGGTGGGAAGGTCGTGTCCGAGACCTACTTCGAAGATCTCCAGCAAGCCGAAGTCGATCCGGATGCCTTCTCGATCCCGGCCGGGTACACGAAAAAGGAGACCGCCGCCCCGGGCGGCTGAGTCGCCGTCCGAAGACCCCTCAGTGCATCGTCTTCGGTAGGCGGATCTCGTAGAAGCCGCCGCTCAACTCACCGAACAGCTCACACACTTGCGGGTGGCCGATCGGCTCGCCCGTGTCGTCGGCGAGCAGGTTCTGCTGAGAGACATACGCGACGTAGTAGCTCGTCTCATTTTCGGCGAGCAGGTGGTAGTAGGGCTGCTCCTTGTGGGGGCGCACATCTTCGGGAATCGACTCCCACCACTCTTCTGTGTGGTTGAAGATGGGGTCGACATCGAAGATCACGCCGCGAAAGGGGTAAATCCGATGTCGCACAACCTGGCCGATTGCGTACTTGCCGTCGTGGTCGTCCACAACGCAGACAGTAAGGACGCGATCCCCGGCGGTCAATCGGTCTCCGACTCCTCGATCGCGCGGCGATAGACGTCCCGCCTGGGGAGTCCCAGCTCCAGGGCCACCGCGCGCGCCGCGCGGGAGGCCGATTCCCCTTCCGCGAACCGGGCACGGAGCCGTTCACCGACGATGGGATCGTCCACGCCGCCTACTTCGGTGCGCGGATCCGGCGCGCCGGCGATGGCCAACACCAGCTCGCCCCGCACCCGCTCCGCGTCGTCGGCACCGGCATACCGGGCAGCGAGTTCCTCCAGCGTCCCCCGGACGAGTTCCTCGAACTTCTTCGTCAGCTCTCGTCCGATGACTGCGTCACGCGGCCCGAGAACCTCGGCGAGATCTTGCAAGGCAGCCGGAAGACGTCGCGCCGTCTCGAAGAGCACAAGCGTGTCCCGGTGATCCGAGTACTCAGCCGCGAACTTCCGGCGAGCCTGCGTCTTCGCGGGCAGAAATCCCAGGAACGTGAAGCGCCCCGCGGGCAACCCCGCGCATGACAGTAGAGCGAGCGGCGCCGACGGACCGGGAATTGGGATCACCCGAACCCCCGCCGCATGCGCCTCCCCGACCAGGCGAAAGCCCGGGTCCGAAAGAAGCGGCGTACCCGCGTCGCTGACCAACGCGATCGACTCGCCTGCGAGAGCGCGCTCGATCAACTCCGGCGCGCGAGTGGCCTCGATCGCGTCATAGTAGGAGACGAGCGGCTTCGACAAGCCCAGGTGCTGAAGGAGCACCCGCGTTCGCCGCGTGTCCTCGGCCGCAACGACATCGACCTCACCGAGAATGCGCTCGGCCCGACGGGTGATGTCCTCGAGATTCCCGATGGGCGTTGCGACCACGTAGATCGTGCCCACCGCCACAAGCCCGACCCCTCAGACTCAGCCGACGAACAGTCGGGCCGACCGGTCAGCGAAATCGAAGAGCGGTCCCCAGAAGAGCCCGAGCACGATCGTCCCGATCGTCAACAGTCCGAGCAGAAGCCCGTTGTGCATGTCGACCTCGACGACGCCCTCGCCCCCTTCGGGCTGGTCGAGGAACATCGTCCGCACGATCTTCGCGTAGTAAAAGAGCGAGACCACACTATTCGCAACGCCAATGAGCGCCAGGATGTAGAACTCCTCCTTCACGACGGCCGCGAAGAGATGGAATTTGCCGATGAAGCCGGCGAGCGGCGGAAGCCCCGTCAGCGAGAACATGAAGACCGCCATCGCGATGGCCGGCAAGGCACCGCCCCGCCACGCGAGGCCCCGGAAGCTCGCGAGATCTTCGCGGCCCGTCGAGTTCGCCACCATCATCACCACGAGGAAGGCCCCGATGTTCATGAGGTAGTAGACGGTCAGATAGAAGATCATTGCCCGCAGGCCATCGTCCGTCAGAACGACGAGGCCCATGAGCGCATAGCCCGCGTGAGCAATGCCCGAGTACGCGAGGAGTCGCTTCACGTTCGCCTGCTGATTCAGCGCGGCGAGGTTTCCGTATGTCATCGTGAGCGCCGAGAGCACCAGAAGAAGGTGATCCCACCTGACTCCGCCGACGATCTCATACGTGCCGCCGCCACCGGGCTGCGCGAGCGCGGTCAGGAAGAAGCGAATCATCAACGCGAAGGCCGCCGTCTTGGAGCCAACGGCAAGGAACGCGGCGACGGGAACCGGAGCGCCCTGATAGACGTCGGGTGCCCACATGTGGAACGGGAAAGCGGAGATCTTGAAGCCCAGGCCCGCCACCGTGAGGATCAGCGCGACGTACAGAGCAAGCTGCCCGGAAGCGTCGAGTCCTGCGAGCGCCTGCTGGATCGCGTGGAACTCGAGGCTACCCGCGAGCCCATAGATCCAGCTCATGCCGTAGATCATCGCGCCCGAAGCCACACCACCGTAGATGAGGTACTTGAGCGACGCCTCGCCCGAACGCCGGCTGTGCAGCGAGTACCCCGCGAGCACGTAGGACGTGAGACTCACGAACTCGAGCGAGAGGTACGCCATCAGCAGGTTGTTGGCGGACGCCATGTACGCCATGCCCAGCGTCGCCGCCAGCAGGATCGCCCAGTACTCCCCCTGGTTCAGGCGTCGTACTTCACGCGAACCGAGCGACATCCAGATCGTCGCGAACGAAGACAGTAGAACGAGGAGCTGGAAGTAGAGTCCGAACTCGTCGAGAACGATGGACTTGTGGAAGAGCGTCCCCGTCTCCGAGGACAGCTGCATGACGACGAGAAAGATCGCCGCCGCCACAACCAACAAAGCGATGTCGCCGAGCCACTCCTTCTTCTCGATCACCAGGTCGAGAAGGAACACAGCCACCACCGAAAACGCCAAGAGCAGCGCCGGCAAGCTGTGGGAGAGGCTCGCGAAATTTGCGAGGTCCAAGCGCCCGCCCCTTCCCTACCGCGCGCTCAGGATACCGGTCGCGGATGCGACCGGCCCTTGGCCGGCGGAGAGCACGGTCTCATTGAGGTGCGTGAGCGAAACATCGATCAGACTGAGAACCGGCTTCGGGTAGACGCCCAGGATGATCACGATGATCGCGAGCGGCACCAGCATGCCGACTTCGCGCATGTTGATGTCGGGCAGGTCCAGGTACTTCTCGTTCGCCGGACCGAGGTAGATGCGCTGCATGGTCCAGAGCATGTAGCCCGCGGTCAGAACGACCGCAGCGGCCGAGATCACCGTGAGCACCGGGTAGTAGCGCCAGCCGCCGAGGAGAACCAGAACCTCGGAAATGAACGCCGAGAGCCCTGGCAGGCCCATGGCGGCGAAGAACGCGAAGGCCGTCCAGCCGGTGTAGAACGGCATGATGCTGGCGAGCCCGCCGAAGCCGTTGATCTCACGATGGTGCGCCCGGTCGTAGATGACACCGACCAGAAGGAACAACATCGCGGTGACCGTTCCGTGGTTGAACATCTGAAGGACGGCGCCGTCGATGCCCTGCTGCGTGAACGTCGCCATTCCGAACATGACGTAGCCCATGTGGCTGATCGACGAGTACGCGATCAGCTTCTTGTAGTCGGTCTGCGCCATCGCGCAGAGGGCGCCATAGATGATGTTGACGACCCCCAACACCACGAGGAAGTAGTACGCGAACTCCAACGTGCCGACCGGCAGAATCGCGTAGTTGATCCGCAGGATTCCGTAAGCCCCCATCTTGAGCAGGACGCCGGCCAGGATGACCGAGATCGCGGTCGGCGCCTCGACGTGCGCGTCGGGCAACCAGGTATGGAACGGGAACGCCGGGATTTTGATCGCGAACCCGATGAACAACGCGATCCAAGCGAAGCGTTGGAAGTTGTCCGAGTACGTCGGTGCTCGGCGGGCGAGCTCGAGCATGTCGAACGTGTGCGGGTCGTTGTAGAAGTACAACGCCAGCATCGCGACCAGCATCAAGACACTGCCGACCATCGTATAGAGGAAGAACTTGATCGCGGCGTACTCGCGCCGCGGCCCGCCCCAAATACCGATCAGGAAGTACATCGGCAGGAGCATCACTTCCCAGAAAACGAAGAACAGGAAGAAGTCGAGCGCACAGAAAACGCCCATCATCGCCGTGTCGAGGAGCAGGAAGAGCGGGAAGTAGGCCTTGACCGCCTTGTCGATGTTCCACGAAGCGACGATGCAGATCGTCGAGAGCAGCGCGGTCAACAGGATCATCGTGATCGAGATCCCGTCGACACCGACGTAGTACTCGATGTTGAAGGCCGGAATCCACGCCACCCGCTGCACGAGCTGCATGTCGGGCGTCGTACGATCGAAGCTTCCAAAGAGCTGGAAGGCCATGATCAACGGCGGAACGGTCGCGCCGAGCGCAACCCACTTGATCGCCGCCTCCGCCTTCTTAGGCATCAGCAGGATCAAGGCCGCTCCGATCAGCGGCGTAAAGATCATCCAGGTCAGCATGTTCCCCTCATTTGTTCTCGAACGCCCCTCGCCCTTCAGATCAGCTGAACGAAGAGCACCACCGCCACGCCGATTACGATCACGTAGAGGTAGGAGTAGATGTGTCCCGTCTGGATCGTGCGGACACGGTTGCCCGCCCACGAGGTCACGCTGCCCACCGCGTTCACCGCCCCGTCGACGACATACGTGTCGAAGGCAGCCTCCACCGTGGCGATGGTGCGTGTAACCGCAGCGACTCCGTTCACGAGCCCGTCGATGATGATTCGGTCGAAGTTCGAGAGCAGGCCCGAAATGGCCAGCGTCCCGCGAATGACCGTCGCTTCGTAGAGTTCATCTACGTAATACTTGTTGTAGATCAGCTTGTACGGCACGCCCGCCAGGATGTCGCTGAAGCGCTCCGGCGCGATGGCCTTCTTGATGTAGATCAGCCAGGCGAGCAGGATCCCGCCCATCGCGATCAGAACCGAGACACCCATCAGGATGTACTCGAACGGATCGTGCGCGACGCTGTGGGCCACGTGCTCGACGTCGGCCGCGACCTCGGCGACGATTCCCTGTGCGCCGTGTGCGGCCGCCGCGGCAGCGCCGTGGCCTCCCGCGGACATGACCGGCGCGAGCCAGTTGTCGAAGATGTGATGACCGCCGAGGGCCCCGGGGACGTTCAGGAAACCGGTCAGAACCGCGCCCGCTCCGAGAACCATCAGTGGGATCGTCATGACGAGCGAAGACTCGTGCGGCTCGTGGTGCCCGTGGTCGCCATGGCCGTCGTCGGCCGCGTGACCCTGGTCGTCTTCACCCGCATGCCCCGGGCCGCGGTACTCCCCGTGGAACGTCAGGAAGACCTGCCGGAACATGTAAAACGCAGTAAAGCCCGCCGCGATGCTGCCGAAGAGCCAGATCAAGCCGGACCCGTGCGGGCTCGACCAGGCCTTCCAGAGAATTTCATCCTTAGAGAAGAAGCCGGCGAACGGCGGAATGCCGGAAATGGCCAAGGTCGAGACCAGGAACGTCCAGTACGTGATCGGCATGTACTTCTTCAGGCCACCCATGTTCCGCATGTCCTGCTCGTGATGCAGGGCGTGGATGATGCTGCCCGAGCCGAGGAACAAACAGGCCTTGAAGAACGCGTGCGTGAAGAGGTGGAAGATGCCGGCCGAATACGACCCCACACCCATCGCGATGAACATGAATCCCAGCTGCGAGACCGTCGAGTAAGCGAGAACCTTCTTGATGTCCCACTGCGCGACACCGATCGTCGCCGCGACGAACGCGGTCGCCGTACCGATGAAAGCGATCACGCCGAGCGTCGCTGGCGCCATGTCGAACAAGAAGTTGAGTCGGGCGATCAGGTAGACGCCCGCTGTGACCATCGTTGCGGCGTGGATCAGAGCCGACACCGGCGTGGGGCCGGCCATCGCGTCGGGCAGCCAGACGTACAGCGGAATCTGCGCCGACTTGCCGGCGGCGCCCACAAAGAGCGCCAACGTGATGAAGGTGGCCGCGCCGAGCCCGAAGATCATCTGGCCATCGAGCAGGTGCACGCGCTCGGCGATCTCCCGCACGACGAGCGTGCCCTGCCCCGTCTGGTCCAGACACCAGTAGAGCGCGAACATCCCCAGCACGAAGCCGAAGTCGCCGATGCGGTTTACAATGAACGCCTTCGAACCCGCCGTCGCGTTCGCGTTGACCTTGTAATAGAAGCCGATCAGCGCGTAGGAGCAGAGCCCGACGCCTTCCCAGCCGACGAACAGCGTGAGCAGGCTGTCACCGAGAACGAGCGTGAGCATCGCCGCGGTGAAGAGGTTCAAGTAGGCGAAGTAGCGCCAGATGCTCGGCTCGTCGTCCATGTAGCCGGCCGAGTACATGTGGATCAGCCCGCCGATCCCGGTGACCACCAGCAGCAACGTGCTCGAGAGCGGATCCGCCCACCACGCCAAGTTCACCTTCAGGTGCCCGACGTGGATCCACTCGGACATGTCGTCCAAGAGGAAGCGTTGGTCCGGCTCCATCCCGACGAGTTGCAGGAACGCGGTCACCGCGAGGATGAAGGCGAGCGCAACCGGCGCGCAGGCTATCCCGATGACCGCTCCGCGGCCCAGGCGCTTTTGAATGTGAAAGC
The DNA here is from genome assembly GCA_029243485.1 of Candidatus Binatia bacterium. Lineage (NCBI taxonomy): Bacteria > Candidatus Binatota > Binatia (SeqCode) > Binatia bacterium. The sequence goes on from JAQWRY010000062.1 coordinate 42,762, forward strand.
CGAACAGCCCGTTGATCGTCGCTCCGATGAGCGGCAACAGGATGATCCAGCGCAGGTAATCTACTTCAGTAGGATGAGACACTGGCAGCTTCCCTCAGCCCCTGAGCGTGTCGGTCGCTTCGACGTCGATCGTCTCGAACTTCCGATAGATACCGAGAACGATCGCAAGCCCGATCGCAGCCTCTGCGGCCGCGAGCATGATCGCGAAGATGGTGAAAATCTGTCCGTCGTACCCGCTCCCGCCGAAGCGCGAGAACGCGATGTAGTTGATGTTGGCGGAATTCAGGATCAGCTCGACGCCCATGAGGACGCCGATCGCGTTGCGCCGCGTGAGAACCGTGAAGAGCCCCGCGATGAAGACCAGAATGCTGACCGTCAGGAAATGATGCAGGCCGATGTCGAGCATCAGTCGCGAATTTCCTTCCGGGAGAGAACGATCGCCCCGACGAGTGCGGTCAACAGCACGACCGACGCCAGTTCGAACGGCAGGAGATAGGGGCCGAGGAAGAGCTCCCCGATCGCGTATGTACTCGGCGTGGGGTCACCGGGATCGACCAACTTCCAGGGCGCCCGGAAAGCCGCCGTGAACATCCCGAAAGCGACGATGCCGACGACCAGAGCGGCGGGGATCCTCCCGACGGAGCGGTTCGACACTTCCACCTCCGCGATCTGATGCGTGAGCATGATCGCAAAGAGCGTCAGGACCAGGATCCCGCCGACGTAGACAAGGATCTGAACGACGGCGAGGAAGTCGGCAGAGAGAAATGCGTACATCCCCGCGGTCCCCAGGAGAGCGCCCATCAATGCGAACGCCGAGTACACGACGTTGCGCGACAGCGCGACACCGAGGGCACAGCCCACGGTCAGCCCGGCAATCAAATAGAATAGTGCGGCGTAGACCACTTCAGAGCACCACCACGGCGGCCCCGAGCAACGAACGGCGAGCGATGAGGCCCGTCATTTCGAGCTGCCGGGGGTTGCAAACTCTTCCAGATACTTGAGCCCACGCGTAAGAATCGGTGCGACCTCGGGATCCGTCTCGGGTCCCTTGACCGGCTTGTACGCGGGGATCGGCGCTTTGACGTATCGGCGAATCAGACTCTCGAGAGAGTAGTCCGCCCCTTCGAACTCCGTCGTGTGATGAATCGAGCCCGTCGGGCACGGCTCCGAACACAGTCCGCAGTACATGCACTTCGCCAGATCGATGTCGAAGCGCTTGAGCGTCATTTCCTTCGTCTGCTTGTTCTTGTCGGCATCGATGACGATGCAGTCGATCGGACAGGCGCGTTCGCAAGCGAGACAACCGGTGCAGATCTCCAGGTCGACGTCGAGCAGCCCGCGGTAGCGGAACGGCAAGGCGTCCTGGAGCCGAATGTCGAGCCGGTCCGGGTACTGAATGGTGAACGGCTTGCGCACGAAGTGCGACGCCGTAATCGCCATCCCCTCGAAGATGGTGGTGATCGTGTCTTTGATGTTTCCGAAGTAGCCCATTTTCCTACTGCCTCACGCGAGCGGACTCAGGTGCATCTCAGGCTTGGCCCGACGCAGGTGGAACATGACCCGAGAGAGGAAATACAGCATTACGCCGACCCCCAAAGCGAACATCAGGATCCGCACGGGAAGGAAGCCGTGGGGGAAAATCACGAACCAGATCATTGCGCCGAGCAGATTCACGAACCCGATCGGCGTAAGGTACTTCCAGCAGAGCGTCATGAGCTGATCGACGCGGACGCGCGGCAGCGTGCCCCGGACCCACATCGCGACGAATACGATGAAGTACGACTTGAGGAAGAACGTCGCGAACTGCAGGAGCCCGACCAGAACCGGATTGTCCGTGACCGGCGGGATCTGCCAGCCACCGAGGAACATCGTCGCGCACAGCGCCCCGATGACGTAGAGGTTGCCCCACTCCACCAGGAAGAAGAGGAGATTGCGCAGTCCGCTGTACTCGGTGAACGCGCCGGCGACGAGCTCCGACTCGGCCTCGGGAAGATCGAACGGCGTCCGGTTCCCTTCGGCGAGTGCCGACACGAAGAAGAGGAAGAACCCGATGAACAGGAATGGGTTGTCGAACAAGAACCAATTCCACGGCTCCCAGCCCTGCGCCCGGATGATCGACTGCATGCTGAGCGACCCGGTGAAGAGCACCACCGTAATCACGGCGAGCCCCGCGGGAATCTCGTAGCTGATGATCTGCGCCGCGGAGCGGATCCCGCCGAGCAGCGCCCACTTGTTGTTCGATGCCCAGCCGGCCATCAACACGCCGACGACGACCAGTGCGGTCACCGCGGTGATGTAGAGGAGTCCGACGTCGAGATCGGCGGCCACGAGGCCGTCCCCGAAGGGGATGACGGCGAAGGTCGCGAAGAAGCCCATCATCGCGAGGTACGGCGCCGCCTTGAACAACGGCGCGTCCGCTTCCTCCGGAATGATGTCTTCCTTCATGATGTTCTTGAGGCCATCGGCGAGCCACTGAATGCTGCCCTGCGGGCCCACGCGGTTCGGTCCGATGCGGGACTGGATTCGTCCCCACACGCGACGCTCGAGCCAACTCGTGACTCCGGCGACCAGCATGATGAAGTTCAGCAAAACGAAGGCGAAGAACGCGACGATCAGCACGTAGCCGAGCTCGGTCGGCATCCCGGTGAAGATGCCGCCGTCGAGCATGCTGTCGGCGAGCTTTTGCATTACCGGTCCACCTCCGGAGCCACGATGTCGAGGCTCGCGATGACCGCGATGAGATCCGCGATCATGAGGCCCTTGCTGAGTTCTTCAACGATGGCCATCGCAGCGTACGAACCAGTTCGGATGTGGGTCCGTGCCGGGAACGCGGTGCCGTCGCTGACGACGAACCACCCCATGTCACCGCGCGAACCTTCGACGCGAACGTACGTCTCGCCGGCAGGCGGCTTGAACGTGCGTGCGACCTTCGCAACGACGGGACCTTCGGGAATGCCGCCGAGCGCCTGACGAAGGATCTTGCAGCTCTCCTTCATCTCGTCCATGCGCACCATGTAGCGATCCCAGCAGTCGCCGACGATGCCCATCTTGCCCTGACCGACCGGCACGTCGAAGTCGAACTCCGGATAGCAGGAGTACGGCTCATCCTTGCGGACGTCGTACTTCACGCCCGAACCGCGCAGGTTCGGGCCGACGAGGTTGTAGGCGATCGCCATCTCGCGCGAGACCGGAGCGACGCGGCCCATCCGCTCGGTGTAGATCTTGTTGAACGAGATCAGCTCGTTGTATTCGTCGATGAGCGGCTCGAACGCATCGAGGAAGGCGGTGGCGCGCTTGATGAAGCCGGGCGGGAGGTCCCACGCACATCCGCCGATGCGCATGTAGTTGAACGTGAGACGGGCACCACACAACTCTTCGAGAATGTCGTTGATCTTCTCGCGTTCGCGAAGCGCGTGGGTGAACGGCGTCATCGCCCCGATGTCCATGGCGGTCGCGCCGACCGAGATCAGGTGGCTCGCGATACGGCCGAACTCGCACGCGATCACGCGGCAGTACTCACCGCGTCGCGGCACTTCGATCCCAGCCAGAGTCTCACAGGCGATCGCCCAGCCCTGGTTGCACTGCATCGCCGAGACGTAATCGACGCGATCGGTGTACGGCATGAAGCCGTGGTAGCCGACCTTTTCTGAGATCTTCTCGATCGAGCGGTGCAGGTAACCGATGTCGGGAATGGCGCGGCGCATGATCTCGCCGTCCGCCTTCACGACGAAACGCAGCACGCCGTGGGTGGAGGGATGCTGCGGACCCATGTTGAGGGTCATCTCCTCCGTTTCGAGACCGGCGGCCGTCTCGCGCTCGAGACCAATTTCGATTGAGGTCGTGCTCATAGCTTCAGCAAGCTCTCTCGGCGCGTCGAGATGCCGTGGTATTCCTCTGGCTCGACGAAGTCCTTGCGAAGGGGATGGCCGACCCAGTCCTCGGGCATGAGAAGGCGGCGCAGATCGCCGTGACCGATGAAGTTCACACCCATCAGATCGAAGGCTTCACGCTCGAGCCAATCGCCGATGGGCCACACCGTAGAGACGGTCGGCAGAACGGGATCGAGCCGCGGGCAGGACGCCTTGAGCGTCAGCTTGTGGCGGTGCTCGTAGCTGTACAAGTGGTAGTAGACGTCGATCAGGTCGTCGGCCTTGCGGTCGACGGCCGTCAGATTCGACAGGCAGTCGAAGGCAATCTCGGGATCTTCCTTGAGATGCCGGCAGGCCTCGGCGACCGCGGCGGGAAGCACCTCGACGATCGCCCACTCGGCCTCGGCCACTTCCGGGAGGACCGAGTTGCCGTGTCTTTCCCGGAGACGGCGGTGGATCTCTGTTGCGTCCATTACCGCTTCAGACCGCCGCGCTCTCGGGCGCACGGACGAGCCAGCGCTCTTGCTGGATCTTGTCCTGGAGCTTCAGGAGGCCCTCGGTCAGCGCCTCGGGGCGAGGCGGGCAACCAGGGACGTACACGTCGACCGGAATGACTTTGTCGACGCCGTCGCACACGGAGTAGGCGAGCTGGAAGAGCCCCCCGCAGTTCGCACAGCTGCCCATGGAGATCGCGTACTTCGGATCGGGCATCTGCTCGTAAAGCAGCTTGGTGCGCAAAGCCATCTTCAGCGTGAGCGTGCCCGACACGATAATGAGGTCGGAGACGCGCGGCGTTGCCCGGGGGACGGCACCAAACCGGTCCAGGTCGGAACGCGGCCCGCCGGCCTGCATCATCTCGATGGCGCAGCACGCGAGTCCGAACAGCATGTACCAAACCGAAGATTTTCGGGTCCAGTTGAGGACGTCGTCGATTTTGCTCGTGACGACGGTCTCCGGAATCGTGTTGATCAAAGACATCGAGAACTCTCTCCCCGCACCCGTGGCCGAGTCAGCCGGGTTCGACGACCTTCTTGAGCCATTCGAGATCCTGCTTCACCCACACGTAGATCAAACCCACGAAGAGGATCGTGATGAAGACGAACAACTCGAGAAACGCGACGAGGCCGTTGCCGTCCAACACGAATTGTCGGAACGCGGTCGCGACCGGATAGACGAACGCCACCTCGACGTCGAAGATCACGAAGATCAACGCAATGAGGTAGAAACGAATGTTGAAGTTGATCCACGCACTGCCCGAAGGGGGCTCGCCGCACTCGTACGTGGTGAGCTTTCGCCGCTCCGGATTGTCCGGACGAAGGAGGAACCCGAGCCCCATCATGAGGGCCGCGGTGATCGCCCCCAGAAGCAGGAAAACTAATACATTGGCTAGGTCAAAGTTCACAAAAACTCCAAATTCAGAATCGAATGTAGCTACCACCGGCCTTCGCGTCGAGTCAACGCGCGCCGGGGTCCCGCAACGCCCTCCGGAGCGGAAAAACCCCCGAATCCACGGGGGATCAGCCGCGCCGAGGCCCGCCGGGCGGCCCGCCGGGGGCCTGCAACCACCCCGGCAGGGGTAGAACGACGATCTGCCCGGTGACATCGTTCGGTGCCACGTAAAGGTCCGTGCCGTAGACCTCACACAAATCGGCGTATCGTAGGACCGACGGGGGTGCGCCGTACGAGTGGAGGCGGCCCGCCGAGAGAAGGGCCAGCCGGTCGCAGTACATTCCGGCGAGATTGAGGTCGTGCAGCACGAGCACCACCGTGAGTTCGCGCTCGGCACAGAGGTTTCGCACGAGGTCGAGTAGAAGCACCGTATGCCGCAGGTCGAGATAGGTCGTCGGCTCGTCGAGCAACAGGACGCGCGGCTCCTGTGCGAGCGCCCGCGCCAGAACCGCCCGCTGACGCTCCCCGCCGGAGAGCTCATCGATGGGTCGATCCGCGAGAGATGACACGTCCGTGCGCTCCATCGCTTCGCGCGCGATGGCGAGGTCGTGCGCGGTCTCCCATCCGAAGGCCCCGGTATGCGGCGAACGCCCGAGGAGAACGAGTTCACGAACGAGGAGGGGAAACGAGACGTGCGTCTCCTGCGGAACGAGAGCGATCGCCCTCCCCCGCTCACGACGCCCGACCTGATGGAGATCGCGGCCGTCCAACAAAACTTGCCCACGGTCGGGCGCGCGCAGCCCACCGAGCGCGCGAACGAGCGTGGACTTCCCCGAACCATTCGGACCGATGATCCCGAGGACCTCGCCGGGCGCCACAGTCAGGTCGACGTCCGAGATCGCCTCGCGCGCCCCGTAACGCACCGCGACGCCGCGCGCCTCGATACGCATCAGACCGCCAACTCCCGCCGCCCCTGCCGACGCAGCATGTAGAGAAAGAACGGACCACCACAGAGCGCGGTCACCACCCCGACAGGAAGTTCCGTCGGCCCCATCGCCGTGCGCGCCGCGGTGTCGGCAAGCACGAGGAACACCGCACCACCCCAGAGCGACGCCGGCAGCACACGACGCTGATCGCTGCCCACGACCAGCCGTACGGCGTGTGGAACGATCAGGCCGACAAAACCGATCATACCCGACACCGGGACGGCACCGGCGACGAGAAGTGCCACGGCGAGATAGACGCGACGACGGGCCCGCCCGACGTCCACGCCCAGACTCACCGCCCCCTCTTCGCCCAGCGCCATCGCGTTCAGATCTCGTGCGCTCGCAGCGAGCAGTACGAGTCCGGCGACCAACGTGCCGGCGGCTGCCCATGTCCAGGCATCGCCGCGGACGACGAGCGTCCCGACGACCCACGCCAGGATGCCATGCGCGCGATAGAAGTCGGCCATGCTGTTGATGAACGTGATCAACGCCGCCGCGAACGCGTTGAACACGACCCCCGTCAAGAGCAAGGTATGGGGCGTCACCCGACCACTCGCCGACGCCACCGCGCGCACCAGTGCTGCCGTCCCGAGCGCACCGACGAACGCTGCGACCGGCACGAGCGCAAGCGCGGTTTCACTCCCGAGCCCTAGAGCCGCAATCGCCGGCAGTGGAGCCACGATCATCGCAAGGATGCCGAACAACGCGGCACCGCCCGAGATCCCGAGGATGTGCGGGCACGCCAGCGGGTTGTGCAACAGCGCCTGCAACCCAGCGCCGCCGAGCCCCAGAGCGCCACCGACGAGCGCGGCGAGCAACACACGTGGGAGACGCGCACCGAACAAGATCACGTGCGCGGGATCATCCACCGGCGCCGACCACGCGGCCAGCGGGTCGATGTCGACCGGCCCGACCGCGAGACCGAACAAAGCAGCGACCAGGAGAAGCGCGGCGCCACCGAGATGCAATAACAACGCGCTCCGCACCGTAATCTGCATCACGGCGCATCCGGCGTCGGCGTCGGCGTCGGTACGGACTTCCCGTGTACCAACTCGAACAGCTCTCGCGCGGCGACGCCCAGCCTCGGGCCCGGCCGAAGGAGCGCATTGGAGCGCTGCGCTCGGACCCGCCGGTCCCGGACCGCGGGCACCGAGCGATAGGGCTCCCACCATCGCAGCAAGCCCGCGTCCCCACCCGGGCCGGCCTCGGTACCCATCGCACCGTCTATGATCACTTCGGGCGCCGCGGCGACCACCGTCTCGAGCGATAGACGCGGCCACGTCCCCCCGCCGATCGCGCCCACGTTTTCTCCGCCCGCCACCTCGATGAGCTCGTTCAAGAACAGCGCGCCCCCGGCGACCACGAGCGGATCATGCCCGACGACGAAGAGAACCCGGCGTCGGGGTTCGGCAGCCGCCGCGCCGCGCACGGCCGCGAGTTGCCCCTGCACGTCCGCAACCAGGGCTTCCGCCTGCTCGGGTTTCCCCAACCACCGGCCGACGGTCCGCATGGAGGCAAACGCGTCGGGGACGGTGTCTTCGGAGACCACGACGACCTCCACTCCCAGCCGCCGGAGATGATCCACCGCGGCCCGGTTGCCCGGAGTCGGCACGCCGATCACGACATCCGGTTCCACGCCTAGGATCGCCTCCACGTTCGGCTGCAGATAGGAGCCGACCCGCGGGAGTGCCCGGGCCGCCGGCGGGAAATCGCAGTAGCTGGAGACGGCTACTAGCCGGTCCTCGGCGCCAAGGGCGAAGATCGTCTCGGTCACGGACGGCGCGAGCGAGACGACTCGGCGCGCCCCGCCGGCAGGCGGTTCAGCGGCCATGGAGGTCGCCCCGAAGAACAGGCACAAAGCGAGCCCGGCCCGGGCCCCTCGGAGGCAGGCTGCCGAGAATTTCGGCAGCCGACCGCGGTGGCTTTCGTCTGAACGCACGTCTGTGGCTCGGGAGATCAGCCTCGCCGTAGCAAGCCCGCGCAAAAGGCTCCAACCGTCAGCGGCTTACGGGGTTTCCCCCCTAATCACCCACCATCCCGAAACCCCCGAAACAAGCCCATTTCCTTTGCATCATCCCTATAAAGTGCTAACCCAACTGGGAAATTCTGGTCGACTTCTTCGGGCACCCGCACGCGAGCGGACGTGGACCCGAATGGGCTGAGGAAGAGGAGGAGTTATGTCGACGCGAGCGGGGAAGTTGGCGGCCGCGCTGGCCGCAATAGTGCTTGGTGCCTTTACGGGTGTCGCGCATGCGGATGAGATCGTGGCCGAGGAGATCATCGTCGGTGAAGAGGTCATAGCGCCTCCGGCAGAGGCACCTCCTCCCGAGGAGCCGTGCTGCGTCGTGCCCCCGTTGGGCTATCTGGACACGACGTTCGACGACATCGTCGCGTGGTGGGCCAAGCCCAACCGCGACCTGAAGATCAGCTCGGGGCTGTCCACGTCGTTCCAATGGGACTTCAACGAGCCCTCGAACTACAAGGTTCCGTTCCGATTCAACACGACCCACAGTCGATACTTCGTCGACCTGTTCCAGCTTTCGCTCGGCTACCGGGCCGAGCCGGAGCCCGGCGACTTCGGCGGCCAGATCGTGTTCGATGCAGGACGCTTGGCGCGCCGAGAAAAGTCCGACTGGAACGGATCCGGTGTCGTCCCGGACACATGGTGGGAGAACAAATCGGCTGCGCTTCAGCAGGCCTTCGCCGTTTACAACGTTCCCATCGGGAACGGCCTCACCCTCAAGGGCGGTAAGTTCGTCACGCTGAACGGCAACGAAGCCATCGAGCCGTGGGCCAACCCCACGTACTCCCGCTCGTACCTGTTCACGTGGGCCGCGCCGTACACCCACACCGGCGGCTACGCGACCTACCCGGTCACCGATATGGTGTCCCTCACGGCGGGTGGCGTGATCGGCTGGGACAACGTGTTCGACAACAACTCCGCGCCCGCAGCGATCGGGGAGATCATGATCGACCCGAGCGAATACGCGAACCTCAAGGTGAGCGGTAGCTTCGGGCCCGAGCAGACCTGTCGACCCAACCCCGGCGTCCTGCCCACCTTGCAGGGACAGGGCTGTGACTCGAACATGCGCGGCCTCGTAGACGTCGTCCTCAACGTGGACCCCGTCGAAGACCTGCACACCTCGATCAACTTCCTGTGGGCTTCCGAGGATGAGGCGAGCCTGGTCAACCCCGGACGCCATGCGCAGTGGCTCGGAGCCACAGGCACCGTTTGGTACGACTTCCTGGATTGCTTCACCGTCGCCACACGCGGCGAGTGGTTCCAGGACCAACAGGGCGTGCGACTCGGCACGACCAACGCCGCCGGCAACCCGATCGGCGCGACCGTCTGGGCGGTCACCGGCGACCTCAAGGCGATGCTCTCGGAGCACGTCTACATCAGGTCGGAATATCGCTACGACGGTTCGCCGCAGCCGATCTTCACCGCGACGAATGCCGCCGGCCAGACCGGTGCGTGGCGCGGACAGAACACCGTCGCCGTCGAACTCGGGTACTCCTTTTAGGGCGACCCAAAACCGACCCGGACCCAAACCGAGGGGCCGCGTGGAAACACGCGGCCCTTCGTGCGTTCGGGGTAGGCGTCGGTCAGAAAAACGCGCGCCCGCGACGGTCGACGGCGCCCTGGACCAGGGACGCGACACGACTGCGCGTGCGCTCGGTGAGCCGGGTCACCTGCACGCCGTCGCCTGCGGCCTGGGGGCCGAGTTCCGCGAAATCAGCCATAGGCGTACCGAACTCGATCCGCCATCGACTCGGCAGAGGCAGCAGGCCTCCCAGACCGAGCCACGGGAACGTCGGCGTGACCGGCACGACCGGCATCCCAATCTTCCGGGCCACCCAATCGAGCCTTCCAAGGACCGGATGCGTCTCTTCCGCGCCTACGATCGCCACCGGCACGACCGGTGCGCCCGAACGCAACGCGGCGCGCACGAAGCCGCCATCTCCGAAGGAGTCGAGTTCGTACCGACGCCGGAACGGCCGACCGAGGCCCCCTCCGCCCTCCGGAAAATACGCGACGACTGCATCGCGCGCGAGCAGCGACTCCCCGTTCTCATCCGATGCCCGCACGCCCCCGCAGCGAGCCATCACGTCCCCAAGAACCGGCAGATCGTACACCCCCTGGTCGAGCAACGGCCGCACCGAGCGGCGTGCGCCGTGGTCCTCTGCCACGGCGAAGCGCAGCATCGCGCCATCATAGGCAAAAAGGGTTCCGGAATAGTTCGCGACCAGGATCACGGGCCCGTTCGTCGGGACGTTCTCGAGACCGGCCGTCTCGACCCGCCACCAACTCCGGTACAGGAAGCGGAGCAACGGGCGCAGGGCGTGGTCAAAGTTGGCGTCGTAGCCGAAGTCGTCGAGATCGCCGCTGTCCCTCGACCCGAGCTCCTCGAGCGCACTCGCAACCGACCCCTGCTCCAGCGTCCGACCAAGTCGCGCGTACACGTCCAGGAGGCTCTCGGCCGCGCGCACCACGGGGCCCTCGTCCTCCACGGCCCCCTGCTCATCCGCACCGGTCTCGCGCGCAACGTCGTTCAGCATCTCCTCGAGCGAGTCGAGACGGCTGCGGAACTCCGCCGGGCGCACTGACGACCGCGCGCCCCCCGGGCTCTTCTTGGCGGAACTCGCGGATGCAGCCTTCGCGCCCCCGCAGGGCCTCCGTCCCGCCTCGGGTTTCGGTGACGACTCCCGCTTCCTCGCACGCTTCGGTCTCGCGCCCAACTCCGTCACCGCGTTCTTCGCACCGGGTGAGGACGTCGGCTTCGGCGCGGGCTTGGGCTTCGGCGCGGGCTTGGGCTTCGGCGCGGGCTTCGGCCTCCGCTTCGGCGCAGACTTCGGCTTCGGCGCGGGCTTCAGCTTCGGCGCGGGCTTCAGCTTCGGCGCGGGCTTCGGCTTCGGCGCGGGCTTCGGCTTCGGCGCGGGCTTGGACCTCCGCTTCGGCGCGGGCTTCGGCTTCGGCTTCCGCTTCGGCGCGGGCTTCGGCTTCGGCTTCGGCGCAGACTTCAGCTTCGGCGGGGGCTTCGACCTCCGCTTCGGCGCAGACTTGGCCCCGGGCTTCGGCTTCGGCGCGGGCTTCAGCTTGGACGCAGACTTCAGCGTCGGCACGACCTTCGATCTCGGTATAGGCTTCGGCTTCAGCGCGGACTTCGACCTGGCTGCACGCTTCGGTGCAGGCGCGGGCTTCGATCTCGATCCAGGCTTCGGCTTCGGCTTCGGCGCAGACTTCGACGCAGACCGCCGTTTCGTTACGCGCTTCGCGGTCGGCTCCGCCACCGCGGCGACGTCCGTCTTGCCCCCGGACGCGGCCTTCTTCCCCCGATTCCGCCCCGCCTCTTTTCCCGTCGCCGCCATTGAGGCTTCCGCTCCCCCTCTCGCGCTCAATCGAGGAGCGCGCGCGCGACCGCTTCCAACGCAGGCGCCTCGGGAGCGTAGCGAACCGCAAGGCTCTGCGCGCGCTCACTATGGAATCGCAGGGGATGCTCGACGACGAAGCCGGCGCCACCGTGGATGTGATGCCCGCCCACACACAACTCGCGAAAGGACCGCCCCACATAGGCAAGAGCACTCTCGACCTCGTGCCCTTCAAGCTTACCAGCATCGACCCGCGTGATCGCCCGCCACGCCAGATGGCGCGACGCGGATAGTCGGATCGACATGTCGGCGAGCTGATGACGGACCGCCTGAAACAACGCGATCTTCTGCCCGAACTGCTCACGCTCCTTGGCGTAGTCGACCGTCGCGTCGAGCACGGCTTCCATCCCGCCGACCATCTCCGCGAGCGCCAACGCCTCCTGCGTGCGCTGCACCCGCAAGAACAGCGCGGCTCCACCCCCGAGCGCCTCGCGTACTGTAGCGCCGTCGTAGTCGACGTGCGCCTGGCGATCTCCGCCGAACGTCTTCAACTCCTGGAGGCGCACGTGACCGGCTCCCGCGTCGACAAGGACAAGGGCGGCTCCGTCGGGCCCCTGCCCCGCGACCAGGTGAAACTCCGCGGCCTTTGCATCCGGGACGTACGCCTTCGCGCCCCGCACGACGTCTCCGGTCGGCGTGGACTCGATCTTCGTCTCAAACGACTCCGGACGGCGAGCCCCCTCTTCGTCGAACGCGATCGCCAGCCTCTTGCGGCCCGCGAGAAGCTCCGGCAGAACCGCGCTCCCCGGGGCGACGGACGCGAGCACCACGACGCCGCGGATGACGCCCAGAACAGATCGCGGCACGAGCCCGCGGGCGCACTCCGCCACCAGCAGCGCGACATCGGTGAGCGAAGCCCCGCTCCCCCCCGCGGAGACGGGCGCTCCGAGCCCCAGCCATCCGAGCGCGGCGACCGCGGCGCGCAAGGCCGGATCCGCACCGTCAGCCGTCGTCTCCCACGTCTGCAATCGATCCGGGGTGACTTCGCGTGCGCAGAAATCGCGCACGGCGAAGCGAAGCTCTTCCTGCTCGGGTGTCGCAGTCGGCCGCATGATCTACTTCCGCGGCAGCCCGAGGCCCATGAATCCGATTATGTCGCGCTGGACCTCGTTGGTCCCACCGCCAAACGCAAGCATCGGAGATAGCCGATAGAGCCACTGCATCCGGCCGCCCGCGAGCGCGCGTTCGTCATCTGCATGGAGCTGTCCATTCAAACCGAGGATCTCACACCCCTCGTCAGCGATGCGCTGGCTCAGCTCCGACACCTGGATCTTCGCCATCGAAGATTCCGCCGCCGGAACCCCGCCCTGATCCTGTGCCCATGCGGTCTGGAGCCCCAACATGCCCGCCGCATCGATCTCGACCTGCAGCCGCGCGAGTCGCTCTCGTACCCACGGAACTTCACGGAGCGGACGACCATCGACCACACGCGTGCGGACCTCGTCGACGAGCGCTCGAAAATGACAGCGGGCCATCCCGATCGAACCGATCGAGAGGCGCTCGAAATTGAGCGCCATCGCCGCGTAGTAGAACCCCATGCCCCGCTCGCCGATGAGGTAGCTGCGGGGCACGCGGACGTCGTCGAAGAAGACGGCGTTCGTCCGAAGCCCCGGCCATACCCAGATTGGCTGGACGCTCACTCCGGGGGCATCCATGGGCACGATCATCATCGAGATGCCCTTGTGTTTGCGCGCGTCGGGCTCCGTGCGGACGGCGAGCCAGTTGTGGGTGGCGTGGTGCGCCATCGTGTTCCACATCTTGGCCCCGCTCACGACCCATTCGTCCCCGTCGAGGACGGCCTGCGTGCGAAGCGACGCAAGGTCGGTGCCCGCCTCGGCCTCGGAGTAGCCGAGAGCAAACTCGATCTCGCCGTCCTGGATCCTCGGCAGCCAGTCCTGCTTCTGGTCCTCGTTCCCGATCCTCATGATCGTCGGCGCGACCGACGTGACCGTGAGGGGCAGCATCGGAGCCCCGGCGGACTCGATCTCGTCGATGAAGATCCACTGCTCGATCGCGGACTTCCCCAGACCACCGTACTCCTGGGGCCATGCGAGCCCCCACCAACCGCGCGCCTTGAGTGCCTCGAGAAACGCGAGCGCGAGCGGGCCACGGCCTTCGTTGCCCCGGGCTCTCGTCTCGTCGGCCAGCGCGTCGTCGACGTGTGCCGAGATGAACCCCCGCACCTCTTCCCGCCACGCACGCTCGCGAGGACTGAGCTCGTAGTCCATAGAGACAGAGACTGTCACGCACGGACCGGATCGGCAATTGACGCTCAAGTGGGGCTGGGGTACCGAACCCCTCCATGTCCGGCGCACGTCTCGCGATCATCACCGGGAAGGGGGGCGTCGGTAAAACGACCGTCGCCGCCGCCCTCGGCCGCGCCGCAGCCCAGGAGGGACGCAAGGTTCTGGTGATCGAGATCGCGACCCCCGGACGCCTCGCCAGCGTGCTCGACGTCGACGAGCTCGCGACGGAGCCGACCGAAGTCCACCCCAACCTCTACGCGGTCGGCCTGGACGAGGCCCGGTCGCTGGAACATCTCGTCGACGGCCTTCTGCCGCTTCGCTTTCTGTCCCGCCAGTTGCTCTCCAGCGAGACGTTCCGGATCGTGGCAGCAGCGGTTCCGGGCATCCTCGAGATCGCCCTCCTCGCACAAATCGAGGAATGGATGAACGCGTCGAGCTTGCGCCGAGGCGGCTACGACCTCGTAATCCTCGACGCCCCGGCCAGCGGTCACTCCGTCCCCCTGCTCGCCTCCCCCCGCACCCTCTCCGGACTCGCGGCGATCGGGCCCCTCGCAGACACCGTCCGACGGATCTCCCGCTGCCTGGAAGACCCGCAGCGCACCATGGCCTTCGTCGTCGCGATCCCCGAGGAGTGGGCCGTCGCCGAGGCCATCGAACTCGTTGCTTCTCTGCGCGACGACCTGAAGGTGCCCGTCGCCCGTCCGCTGCTCAACGCCGCGTTCCCCAGGCGGTTCTCCAAGAAGGACGAGAAGCTGCTCGACGAGGCGGAACAGAACGGCACGATCGACCCCGAATTGCTGATCGCCGGCCGCTACTTCCTCCAGCGACGAAAGGCGGCCCAAAAGCAGGGGAAGTCCCTCAAGAAGGGCACGGGACTCGGCCCCGTCGAGCTACCGTTCGTGTTCTCGCCGACGATGGCGTGGGAGGATCTCGACCCGGTGGCCGACGCCCTCCGAGCGGGACTGGCCACATGATCGAACGCGTTCTCGAAGGCGCTCGCGTGGTCGTCTGCCTCGGCCCCGGCGGCGTGGGAAAGACGACGACCGCCGCCGCACTCGCGGTCGCCGGGGCGCAACGGGGCCGCAAGGTAGCCGTGCTCACGGTCGACCCGGCCGCACGCTTGAAGGATGCTCTCGAGCTCCCCGAAGAGCCCGGCAAGTTCCACCGTATTCCACTGCCCGACGGCACCCCCGGGACCCTGGACGCCATCCTTCTCGACTCCAAGAGCCTGTTCGACGAACTCGTGACGCGACTAGCTCCCAACTTCACCGTGGCGGACAGGGTGCTCGAGAACCCCGTCTATCGGAACGTGGCCGGCGCGTTCGCCGGCTCCGACGCCTACATGGCGTTGGAACAATTGCTGGACATCGTCGACAACCCGGCGTTCGATCTGATCGTCGTCGACACGCCGCCCGCGAGCCATGCCCTCGAACTGTTCGACGCTCCCGAGCGCATTCTCGCGCTGCTCAACTCGCGTGCGCTCGAGTATCTGAGCGAGCCCATCCGGATTCTGGGCGGCGCCACATCGCGGTTCACGCGCGGCATTCTGTCCGCCGTACTCGACGGGCTCGAACGCATGACCGGCCTCAGTCTGCTCGGCGACATCTCTTCGCTCGCGACCGACTTTGCGGGCGTTGCGCCCGCGTTCCGGCGACGCGCCGAGTCGATTCACGACCTCATGCGAAAAGACGACACCCGCTACGTGCTCCTCGCCTCCCCGGACCCGCACGCGGCGCGTGACACGGTTCAGTTCGCCGCCGACATCGACGAATTCGGAATCGCTCTCGAAGCAGTCGTCGTGAATCGGGTCCTGCGAGTCTCGACCGACGAGCTTCCAGTCCCGGCGAGCGAGCCGGTGGCCGTACCCTCGGGGGAGGGCTGGTCCGCCACCCTCGCGCGCAACCTCGTCACGTGTGCCCGCGAACTCGAGGTCCTTCAGGACTCACAACGCGCCGTGATCGATGCACTCCGGATCGGGCTCGCGGAAATCCGTGGATCCGGCGAGGAGGAGCCTGCGACCGAGCCCATCTGGCTCGAACTCCCGGCTCTCTCGCCCGCCCCGACGACCCTCGCGCAGATCGAGCGGCTCGCCCGCGGCTTCGCGTCGCCCCCCGACCTCGCGATGGAGTGGGGCTAGGACCTCGGCTTTTCGCTCTTCTTGGCGGCCTTCGGAGCCCGCCGCGGTGCAGGACGCTTCTTCGGCTCGCGCTCCGCGAGGAGCCGATCGAGCTTGATGTTGATGTTCACCAGGCTGCCCTGGAGGGCCTCCACCTTGGCCATCAGCTTCTCGTGGTCACTGCGCGTCGTGACGTTCAGGGCGCCCAAAACCCGCTCGAGGTTCTTGTCGACCTGGCCCTTCGTTTCGGCGGCGCGCTTCAAAGCGCCGGCCACCGCCTCGGTGACGCGGGGGTTCTGCAAGACCTCTCCCGCGACCTGGGAGACCTTCTCCTCGCCCTGTTCCACCAACCACTGCCAGACATTGTCCGGATTCGCTCGGTTCGCCATCTCGTCATCCGCCCCCAAGCGCTCGATCCGAGCGCGCCCTTCCACTACAGTTTGCCCAGCGAGGCGGTCAAGGTGCAGACACTGGCGAGCATCCTCGGAACGGTGAGCGGACTCCGCTTCGTCGCATCCGATCTGGAACCCGACGTGACCATTGCCACGTCCCTGGCGATGCACATCACCTACGCCATCATCTGCCGCATCTTCGCCGCCCAGCGCGATCGACCGCCCACCCCATGGCTGGCCGCCGGATTCTTTACAGGCGTCTTCGCCGTCGCCGCCCTGATCATGCTCGGCGATCGCGAGCCCGCAACCGACGAACCCGGCTCTGAGCGCCCGTAGCTAGTCTGCGAAGTTCCGATCCACGAAGTAGTAGCTGAACAGGTTGAACATTTCGTTCTCGGTGCTCTCGCCACCAGTGATCGGACAGGCATCGCAGAGTCCGTCACCGGCACCCGGGCTGGCGTCGCACGCCGCATGATCGTCCACACCGGCGCACGCGGCGCCGACGACTCGGGCCGCGCACGCAACCAGGTCACACGTTCCGCCGAACTGGTCGCCCGCAGTTTCGCGCAGCCGCATGTAGCGGGTCACCTCGTGGGCGTTCGGCGTACCGTCGGCGTTCATGCCGTTGTTGTAGGTTCCGCAATACGTCAGCGTCCGGTCCCCCGGGTCGGGCGAGTCAAACTCCAGCGCCAGCTCCTACTTCTGCACCAGCGGATCGTTCAAGAGGAAATTCTCATAGAGCAGCGTGCAATCCGGCCCCGTGATCGTCGTGTGCTTCCCGCGCTTGTGCGTGTCTGTCTGGAACTCGAACAACCGCGTCCCCGGCGGAAGGACGTGCTCGCTGCAGTACGTCTCCTCGGAGAACGGCGGCGTATTCGGGCGAAAAATGGACGAGAAGTCGGTGATCGGAACGACGAGGAACTGAGGATCCTCCGTGTAGTAGTAGTTGACCTTCGCGTGCATGACGGCGTCGGCCGTCGTCAGGTTGAATGCGTGGCTGTTCCAGTAGATGACGCCGCGGACCGGAAGCTCCGCGTAGACGCCGTCCGCGAAGAGCGACCGCCGACGAGTTGCTGCAGGTCCAGATCAAGGCCGGTGCAGCCGCGCAGGCGGGCCTCGGCGCCACGCTCTTCGGCAACGGCGGAGCCGGACTTCGCCCCGTGATCGACGAACACACCGTGACGAGAAGCGCGGCCGAGGCGGTGGCCGTTCACGCCGAGAAACCCCACGACGTCATCGCCGCGTTCTGCGCGACTCACCCCGACGAGAGCAACCGTCGCCGCATGGTGCACATGCAGGGCGGCACCATGTTCAGCACTCCGAGCCTTCGCGTCGTCGACGCTCAGGTTCAGACCGTCGGCGGCTCGGTATGGATCTACCTCTTCACCTGGAAGAGCTAGGGCTTCGGCGGCGCCATGGGCGCGATGCACGCACTCGAGATCCCATTCGTATGGAATCTCGACCTGGCATCCTGGGCCGCGCTGCTCGGCGAGAACCATCCCGCGCGAGTTGGGGGTTACGTCCCTACCGATCTCCTACTTCCGAGCTCCGGACGTCGACGCGACGAGTCGGTTCCCAATCGTGGATTCGTCGGTCTTCTGGCTCATCTTCTGCATCAGCACCGGGTACGACTCGACGGGCGGAACCTCGTCCATCTCCCTTGCCGGCACGACCTTCTCCATCGCCCGAGCGATCGCCGGGGCCAGGCGTTCGGCCTTCTCGGCGACCCGCTTCGCGTGGCGCTCCTTGAACGCGGGCTGGATCTGTTCCGAAAAGAGTTCGAGCGACTCGCAAATGTGTGCGTGCTTGTTCCGCCCACCCTGCTGAATGAAGATCGTCTGATCGACGCCCAACGACTCGAACTTCTCGAGGTGCTCTCGCACCTGATCGACATTCCCGACGCAGCTACTCGGTTGCCACGCGAACTTCCCGTTCTTCTGGAAGTCGTCCCAGACATTGAACCTACCGGGAACATGCGTACCGGTGACGTAGAAGTGTGAAAGCGCGTAGCCAAAGAACTTGAAACCCTCGAGGCCGCGCTGCAGTGCTGTCTCGGAATCCTCGTGAAGCATGAAGCCCGCAACCATCGCGATGTTCGGGTTCACGGCCTGTCCGATCGGCTCGCACTCCTTCTCGAACGTCTCGTAATACTCCTCGATCCAGTACTTCGCTTCTTCGGGCTCCACGAACGCGAACGTCAACGCGCCGACGCCGAGCTTGGCGGCGAGGCGAATCGTCTCACGATTCGAGCACGCGACCCACAAGGGAGGATGCGGCGTCTGCATCGGTTTCGGGACGACATTGCGATGCGGCATCTTGAAGAACTTGCCGTCGAAACCCGGATACGGGCTGCTGCTCATCATCCGCGCCGTCTCTCCGACCGCCTCGAGCCACATTTCCCGCTTCTTCATCGGGTCGATGCCGAAGCCCTCGAGTTCGCTGCGGGAACTCGATTCACCCGTCCCCCAATCGACGCGACCGCTGCTGACGAGGTCCAGCGTGGCGATACGTTCCGCAACGCGGGCCGGATGATTGTAGTTTGGGGGCATCAACGTGATGCCGTGGCCGAGGCGGATGTTCTTCGTCCGCTGGCTACATGCAGCCAGGAAGACCTCCGGCGCCGAAGAGTGCGAGTACTCTTCGAGAAAGTGATGCTCGACTTCCCACGCATAGTCGATCCCGAGCCGGTCGGCGAGCGCCACCTGATCGAGTGCTTCTTGGAAGAGGCGGTGCTCGTCGCCATCCTTCCAGGGCCGGGGGATCTGATGCTCGTAGAAGATTCCGAACTGCATGGGTCAGTCCTTTCGTCCTGGGCTTGGAGCACCGGAGTTCTCGAACAAGGCGGCGAGGCCGCCGAGGGTGAAACGAACGAGGCCGTCGAGGAGACGTTCACGCTCTCGGGCCCGCTGGTCCCCACTCAGACCGAGAAAGTGCACGATCGCCCCGAAGGTCATCGACTGGACAAGCTCGGCGGCAAGCTCGAGATCCGCATCGGGGACCTCTCGATCGCCAAGGATCGTGCGGTAGTCCACGACGAGGCCCTCGATCCAGCGGCGGCGACCTTCCCGCAAGAAGCGCCGAACGCGCGCGTCTTCGCTCTCACGCTCGCGGAGCATGATGTGGAACAAGTCCGCGTTCTTCTCGGCAATCGCGAAAACCGTCTCAAAGGAGTGCCGCGCGATCTGCTCAGCCGAGGCGCCTTTCCGCGGTTGGTTCGCGTCGTGCACCATCTGTCGGAAGGTCGTGCCGTGCTCGCTCAGAATCGCGAGGAACAGGTCCGTCTTGTCCTTGAACTGGTGGTAGAACGAGCCGACCGAGACACGAGCGGGACCGAGGACATCCTCCTTCAGATTAGTCGCGGCGTGGCCCCGGCGACCGAAGGCGCGCCGGCCGCAGTCCAGCAGTCGCTGACGCGTCCTCTCCCGGGAGGCGGCACGCGTCCGGCGCGGCTCCAGGCCTGGGGCTCCGGCGGGCATAATCCTAGAATATCGCTTCTAGAACTGGCCGTCTAGGTTGCTTGCTCGGCCAGAGAGCCACTTGTTACCCTTTTTGGTCGATGAGCGACTCCGTCTACACAGTCGAAGGGAACGTCTACAGCCCGACGAAGTGGGCCGGGAGCCCTTGGTCCACGTCGATGCAGCACGGCGGCCCGGTGAACGGTCTGTTCGCCCGCGAGTTCGAGCGGGTGGCCGGCGAGATCGGAATGCAGATCGGCCGCATCACGATCGACCTCTTCAAGGCGGTTCCGATGGATCCGCTCGTGGCCGAGACCCGCTTGCTGCGCCAGGGCAAGCGAGTCGCCGCAGTCGAAACGACGCTCCATCCGACCGACGACAGCACCCTCGTCTCCCGGGCCACCGGCCTTCTGCTGCGTGCCGCCCCCCACGACGGCCGCCACTGGGAAACGCCGGAGTGCGCGCCTCCCCCACCGGAGAGCACCTCACCGGCAACGCACCCGGGCGACAGCAAGATCCCGTTCAAGATGCCTCCCGGGTTCCACGAGCACCTGGAGAGCCACGCGGGCCTCGACGAGGCCGGCCCCTTCGTGTGGATGACCACACCACTGGATCTCGTCACCGGGGAGACCATCTCGCCGCTGCAGCGCGCGACCGCCCTAACCGACATGACGCTCGGCACGCAGATGCGCATGACGGTGCGTGGCCGCGCCGCCGCAAAACCGGGCGAGACGCCGCCTCCGGCCGGGGCCTTGATGATCAACACCGACACCACCGTGTACTGGGAACGCCCGTTCGTCGGCGACGATCTCGGCCTGCGGCCGTCGTTGATCACCGAGAGCGACGGCATCGGAACCGCGGAAGCGATCCTCTACGACGCGAACGGTCGCGTCGGGCGCTCTTTGCAGACAGCCCTCGTGCAGCGCGCCTTCAAACGCCAACCGAAGGCCTGAACCGCAGAGTCGGCCCAGTAGCCGCTGCGCTTGTCTTGCTTGACCCCGCGGACGGCGCTGCCATAGGTGCACCTCGTGAGCGAGCGCACATCCACGGATCCGAAGCCCGCTCTACTTCCGGCCGGGCGTCCCGACCGCAACCTGGGAGGCCTTTTCCCCGGCCGACTTCGGATGGCGGCCCGCGAGCCTCTCCGCGCTCTTCGAGTGGTGCGAGAGTCACGCCTCGCAGCAGCTCTTGATTCTGCAAGACGGCCGCCTACTCGCTGAAGCCGACTGGAACGGCGCCGACGCCTCGGTGAGTCTCGGCATCGCCTCGATGCCGAAGTGCGTCGTCGCGAAAGCGGGCGTCATCCAACTCGCCCGACAGATCGCCGTCAACTACGCCAGCCAAGGCATCCGCACAAACGCGATTCAGCCGGCCGGGATACAAGACAACAACCTCTCCCCGCACGTCGGCGAAGACCGCGAGCATCAGACCACGCCCCTCGCGAAGCTCCCGCGGCCGAAGCCTTCGCTTCCCATCCGTAGGCAGGGCCACGCGCGTGATGAATACGGCGCCCCCGTCGCTTTCCTTCTCTTAGAAGACGCCGGATACATCACCGGCGCCTCCCTCCCCGTCGACGACGGCTACCTAGCGACCTGATGCCGGACATGTCGACCGACCGGACTAAGGTTCAATTCGGCATCAAGGCCGCGTACGGCACCGGCGCGGTCGCAGACGGAGTGAAGAACGCCGTCTTCAACAGCTTCCTGCTGTTCTACTATACGGGCGTCCTCGGCCTCCCGGGATCGCTCGCGGGACCCTCCCTGTTTCTGGCGATGTGTTTCGACGCCGTATCCGACCTGCTCGTCGGCTATCTGTCCGACCACACGCATTCGAAGCTCGGACGGCGGCATCCTTACATGTACGCCGCCGCGATCCCGATGGGGATCTCGATCTACTTTCTGCTTTGGACGCGGGTATGGCCTGTACCATTGCCACCTTTGTGGCCGCGGCGGGCACGCGCCGACTCATCCCGACGCTTCGCGGACCCGAACCGGTTCCTATCGGGTTCAGCGCGTTCGTCAGCGAGGTCCGAAACGTCTTCTCCAACCGGTCGTTCCGAATGTTGATGACCGGCGGCATCATCATCTCCGCCACAGCGAACTTCCAAGAGGTTTTCGGGCTCTACATGAGCACCTACTTCTGGGAGTTCAAGGACGGCGACATCGCTCGGCTCTCGCTGCTGCTCGGGCTCGCGACGTTCCTACTCTTCTGGGGGTCGCTCGCGATCGTGCCGGTGACTGGCCTCGGGATCCTGCTGTCGTCGATGTTCAAGGGCATCATCGATGAAAACGAACTGAAGACGGGGCTTCACTAAGAAGGTCTCTTCGGTGCCGCGATCGCCTTCATGCTGAAGTCGGTCGCCGGCGTAGGGAATCTGATGGGTGGGATGGCGATCGAGTGGATCGCCTTTCCGACGCAGGCCGCGGCGGGAACAGTGCCTGCCGACAAAGTGTTCTGGCTGGACATCGCGGCCTGCCCCGGCCTCATGATCTTCTATGTGACCGGGTTCTGGTTCCTGAGCCAGTACTCGATCTCACGCGGGCGCTACGCGGAGATCCGAGCGGCGCTGGATGACCGTCAAAAAACCACGACTAAAGATCTGGCCGAGATTAACGAACGTCCCCACCTGGATCCCCACCTGAATCGAAGGTGATGGGCATGGAGGCGAAGCCGCGGACGTTGGTGTTGTGGACGCGGACCAGGCTGGAGTCGTCGACTTGGTAGTTGGGGAAAAACTCTAGGGCGGTTTCGAGACCGATCAGGCCTTCGAGGCGGGCCAGGCGGGCGCCGAGACAGAAGTGGACGCCCTTCCCGAACGAGACGAATTCGGTGCAGTCCCGTGTGAGGTCGAAGCGGTCGGGGTCTTCGAAGACGGCGGGGTCTCGGTTCGCGGCGCCGACGAGGAGCAGGACACGGCCGCCTTCGCAGATGGTCTCGCCGTGTAGTTCAACGTCCCGGGTGGCGACGCGACCGAGTATCTGACTCGAATTGTCGAAGCGTAGCGTCTCTTCAATCCACTGGGGGATTCGGCTGCGGTCGGCTTCGACAAGGCGGCGCTGTTCGGGGTTCTTCGCCAGCCAATAGACGGCGTTGGCCAGTAGCTTGGTCGTCGTCTCGTTGCCGGCAATCGTCATGAGGAACAGAAAGCTGATAACCTGTTCGTCGGTGAGACGTTCGCCATCGACGGTGGCGGTAAGGAGCGCATCGACGAGACCGTCTCCGGTCGAGCGACGGCGGGCCTTCACGAAATCGACGTAGTACGTGATAAGCTCGAGCGACGCGGCCGCCGATTCATTGGGGATCTCTCGTGTTCCGTCCGCACGATGCATGACCAGGTCGGCCTGCGCCCGGAGTTCGTCGCGATCCCCCTCGGGCACGCCCAGCATCTCGGAGATAACGTCCATCGGGAGCTTTCCCGCAAAATCGCCGACGTAATCGCACTCCCCGCCCTCGACCGCACGGGCCGCATGGCTCCTGGCGATCTTACGGATCCGCTGCTCGAGCTCGTCGACGCGACGACCGGTGAACGCTTTCGACACGAGCCCGCGGAACTTCTGCTGCCGCGGCGGGTCCATCCCCAGAATGAACAGGGCCGACTCCGCGTTGTCGGTCACCTGCTCGAGCGCGACGCCCTTGCTGTTGGAGAAGAGGTCCGAATCCTTGAAGCCGGCGAGCACGTCGGCGTGACGCGACAACGCCCAGAACTCGAGTTCCGAGTTGTGGTAGCACGGCGCCTCTTCGCGCAGGCGCTTGTACGTCGGGTACGGATCTTCGTGGAAGTCGTAATCGAACGGATCGAAGTGGACCATGGACATGCGGATCTCCTAATCAGGCGACCAGAGCCGCGAAGTTCCCGCGCATGATCTGATCCTTCTCGGGCGCGTTCATGCCCTCGAGCTCTTCTTCGAACTCAACGGGCCACAAGAGCCCTTCGGGATGTGGGTAGTCCGATCCGTTCAGCACCTGCGTCGTGCCGATGCGCCGGGCCAGCTTTCGCACATCGTCCTCGAAGAACGGCGCGACCCAGACGTTCTTCGCGAACAGCTCACTCGGCGTGGCCGACGGCTGCCCGAAGCGCCACATATCCTTGCTGAACAACCTGCCGAGGTGGTCGAGTTTCGTGACGAGCGGGTCCACCCAGGACGAGCCGTACTCCACGCTCAGGACCTTCAGGTTCGGGAAGCGTCCGAACACATTGTCGGAGATCAACGCCGTCAGCGTGTCCGCGACCGGGCGCTCGGTGAATGACAGGACGTACTCCATCATCGAATGCCGGTGCGACGGGGGATGCGCGCGAAGCCCCCAGGCCGTGTTGTACATCTCACTGAACGGCGTCCGGCCGATGTGAAACACCACATTGAATCCGGCTTCCTCGCAGCGTGCCCAAAACGGATCGAAATACGGATCGCCGGGCGAGCGACCGTCGATCGGCCCGGCAGTCAGAACCCCGAAGCGTGCCCCGGCCTCCAGCACCCGGTCGAGCTCGCGCACCCCCTTCTCCAGGTCCACCAGCGACAAGAGCGGCGCACCGTAGATCCGCCCGTCCGCGCCGTAGCCCCAGTCCTCCGCGAGCCAGCGATTGAACGCGCGCACCGACGGATACAGAATCTCTCGGTGCTGCGACTCGCGCAGCTGCGGCTCAATGCCCACGCCGGTCGTCGGCAGCATGAGGCACGCATTCACCTTCTGCTCGTCCATCTTGGCGAGGCGAGCCTCGCGGTCCACGAACTCCGCGACGGCGAGCCCGTCGATCGGGTTGAGGCTCGGACTCCCACCTTCATCCGACCTGCCGCGGAGAAACTCCTTCATGACACCCGGTGCGCCGACGCTGTCTGCGGCACCGACGCTGAAGAACTGACAACGCTCCTCGCCGATATGCATTCGACCCGGCCCGGCTTTCGTCCGATCAATCCACATCGTGCGCTTCTTGAAACGCGCTTCGATATGACGCGAGAAGCAGTCGTCCGGTTCGTAATAGTGGTTGTCCGCGTCGTTGATCCAATCGGTTCGGTCGGTCATGTCATACCTCGTCCACGCCCACGCGGGATCGCGGCGTTCGGGGCATCGCCCCACAACAGATTCCAAAGCTTGCTCACGAAACGCGCCTGTCTTCGCACGGCCGCCGGCGAGAGAGGATCCCGCACCAACGTCCCGTCGAACGCGGGCGCCAACGCGACGTATCCGGCGATGATGTTGTTCATCGCGAGGAGGAGAAGCGGTAGCTCCTCCTTCGCCCAGGGATGGCGGTCCGGGCTCTCGCGCATCGCCCGTAACCCACTCCCGAAGAGCCGCTCGATCCACGCCGACAGCAACTCATTCATGTGACGGTTGCCGTCGAGCGCCTCGTGCATCAGAAGCCGTGCACGGTTCGGCCGCTCGGCCAGCACCCGCATCATGTCGTCGGCCATCCCCGGGGTCTCGTACGCGGCCTCTCCGCGCCCCAGGAAATCCTCCAGGATCCCCAACATCGGGCCGAAGGCACGCTCGAGCACGGCCGCGTAGAGGGCTTCTTTGTTCGCGAAATGGTTGTAGAGACTCGGCGCCCGGATGCCCACATCATCGGCGATGTCGCGCAGTGCCGTCCCGCGAAAGCCCTCGTCCGCAAAGCGCTTTTCTGCGGCATCGAGCACCCGCTCGACCGTCTGGGCACCCCCCTCCGTCCGCCGTTCCGTTGCGATTCCCCCCATACTAACTACCGTTAGTTAGCAGGCAACGGCCACGCAGCAACTACGAGAACGTGCGGCCCGCCTTCAGGCCTCCGCGGCGGGTGGCGTGCCCTCGACGACCACAAAGGCGAGCGCCAAACCCGCGGCGTGCGTGAGCGAGAGCGCGAAACGTTCCATGCCGAGACGCTTCGCCGTCTCGGCGGCGGCGCCGTGTAGAACGATCTTCGGCGCCTCTCCCCGAGCCCGCGTGACTTCGATGTCGAGCCAACCGGCGTGACGCCCCCAGCCGACTCCCAGCGCCTTCATCGTCGCCTCTTTCGACGCGAACCGCGCCGCGTAGCTCTGCCCCCGCCCCTTGCGACGCCCCTCGCAGTACTTCTGCTCGCCGGACGTGAACACTCGATTGCGGAGACGCTCGCCGTGCTTCGCATCGAGCGCTCGCTCTATCCGATCGATCTCCGCGATGTCCACACCGTTTCCGAGAATCATGTTCGTTCTCTCAGCAGGCACCACAGGTCTGGCACGTCGCGACATCGCACGGTGGCGTCTCTCGCTCGAGCATGGCTTTGCGCCACTCCGAGAGGAGATACCGCTTCTCGACAGAGTGGTCGATGAAGTCCCAGGGCAACACCTCGTCCGGCTCGTACCGGCGATGCACGAACTCGTCGGGCGCGGGACAGTCCCCGAAGCCACCGTCGCGATTCGCTTGGCGCACGATCGGCCAGAACTTACCTGCCGCGCGATGGACAGCCTCGAGGATTTCGCCGACGCGGCGATCCCCGCGGGACAGAAGCGTCTGCCAGTACGCATCTCGCGGCGACTCGAGGTCGACCGTCGTCCCCGGGATGCGATCGGTTGCCTGCTTCAGAAGGCGCGCACGCGACTTCACGACGGACAGGTTCTCCATCGGCTCCCACTGCAGTGGGGTCCACGGCTTCGGGACAAAGGGATTGATCGAAAGCGTGATGCGCCCCACCCCGCCGGGCAGATGCGCGCGGATCTTCTCGGCCAAACGCGCGATCGCCAGCACATCGTCGTCGGTTTCCGTCGGAAGGCCGATCATCGAGTACAGCTTGAGGGCCCGCACGCCCTCCGCAGCGAGCAGCCGGGCCGCGCGCAGGATCTCGCTCTCGGTCAGGTTCTTGTTGATCACGCGCCGCATCCGCTCGGATCCGGCCTCGGGAGCCACGGTAACCGAGTTCGTCTTTCCCCGCGTCAGCGCCTCGGCGAGTTCTGGGCCGACGAGGTCGGCCTTGAGCGAAGACGGCGAGGCACGACCGCCACGATCGGCGACCTCGCGACAGAGCCCGGCGATGCCTGGATGACTCGCCATCTCCGCGCCGACGAGTCCGACAGTCGACCGGTGTGGCAACGCGTCCTCGACGACCGCCTTGCGCAGCGACTCGGTACTGCGATGACGTACCGGCCGATACATGTAGCCAGCCGCGCAGAACCGACAGCCCCATTCGCACCCGCGGCTCGCCTCGATGAGAAACATGTCGCCGAAGACCGCCTCGGGCGCGAGAATGAGCGACTGGGTGGGCGCGTCATCGAGCTGCGCGATGTACCGACGCCGCACGCGCGGCTCACCGGTTCGCTGCGCCGGAACGGACGGCCACAGACTCGGCACGTAGGCACCCGAAATTCCTCGGGAAGCTTCGAGCTTCCATTCGCGGTCTCCGCGCTCCGTACGAATCGCATCGAGCCATTCGGGAACCATCTCCTCCCCCTCCCCGATGAGGAAGAGGTCGATGAAGTCGGCGAGCGGCTCGGGGTTCAGGAAGACAGCCGGACCGCCCGCGACCACGAGCGGCTCCCGGCGATTACGCTCCGCTCCGCGAAGCGTAATGCCCGCACTCGCCAGAAGGTCGAGGACATGGACGTAATCCGTTTCGAACGAAATCGAGAACGCGACCACGTCGAACGCCGACAGAGACCGGCCCGACTCCAACGTTCGAATCGGCTCGTTCGAGCGCGCATCCGGAAGGAAGGCCCGCTCGACGGCAACGCCGGCGCGCACCAGAATCCCGTAGATCGCCTGGAAGCCCAGATTCGCCATCCCGACGGGGTACGTGTTCGGATAGGCGAGGCAGACGGACAAGTCGGCCGATGCCGCCGGCAGCGGCCCGAGATGCGTCTCCGCATCGAGCCGTTGCTGAGCCCTATCGCTTTGACGACGTCTCACGCAGGCAACGGTAGCCCCGCCCCGCAGGTTGAACAACCGACACGAAAAAGGGCGGCCCCTGGAAGAGAGCCGCCCCGATTCGCGATCCGCGGTGAGCCCTAAGACTCGCCGCGGTCAGTCCGCCTGTTTCCGCAGGAAGGTCGGAATGTCGTACTCCGCTTCTTCGCTCGGCGGGTTCGAGACTTCGGGCTCGCCGCCCTCGTTCTGGCCCTTGTGCCAGACGGGATCGGCTCCGTCCTCGATCAGTCCCATCCGGACGACCCGACGACCCGCGCCGTCGAACTTCTCGCGGCGCACCGGCGCTGGCTGGATCGGTGTCGGCGATACGCCCCGACGAAGATCGGGACGCGCCTGCGGAGCAAAATGATCCGTCGGCAACATGTCCGAAACCGCCTCGCCGAAGCCGGTCGCGATGACCGTAATGCGGAGCTTATCTCCCATCGCCTCGTCGAGGACCGCGCCGAAGATGATGTTCGCATCCTCGTGCGCCTCTTCCTGGATCAGAGTCGCGGCCTCGTTCACCTCGTGGAGCGAGAGGTCGCTGCCGCCGGTGATGTTGATGAGCACACCGCGCGCGCCCTGGATCGAGATGTCGTCCAGAAGTGGTGAAGAGATGGCCCGCTGCGCCGCTTCGACCGCACGGTTTTCGCCGTCGGCCATCGCCGCGCCCATCATGGCCATGCCCATCTCACTCATGATCGTCCGAACATCGGCGAAGTCGAGGTTGATCAACCCCTGCACCGTGATCAGATCGGAGATACCGCGAACAGCTTCCAGGAGGACGTCGTCCGCCTTCCGGAATGTCTCGAGGATCGGCATGTTCCGGCTCGAGACCGACAGCAGGCGCTGGTTCGGAATCGTAATGAGCGTATCGACGCTCTGCTTCAACGCCCCGATGCCCTCTTCGGCCTGGCGCATGCGGCGCTTGCCTTCGAAGACGAACGGCTTCGTCACGACGCCGACCGTGAGAGCGCCGAGTTCCTTGGCGACCGTTGCGATGACCGGCGCACCACCCGTGCCGGTGCCGCCACCCATGCCGGCCGTGACGAACACCATGTCCGCGCCCGTCAGAAGGTCGCGAAGCATGTCGATGTCTTCGCTTGCGGCCTGACGCCCGATCTCGGGGTTCGCACCCGCACCGAGTCCCTTGGTGAAGGCGGTACCGAGCTGCAACTTCACAGGCGCGAGGTTGGCGTTGAGCGCCTGCGCGTCGGTGTTCGCGGCAATGAAGTCCACGTCCGGCATCCCCGACTGGATCATCGTGTTCACGGCGTTCCCCCCGCCGCCACCGACACCTACGACCTTGATGCGTGCGCCGTCGTGCTCTGCTCCCAGTATCTCGTTCATCACCAACCTCCTCAGCTCATCCCATCGCGCCCTCGCGCCCGGTGGGCACGAATCGACGCAATCCTCCGGGTCAGAAGAACTCCCGGAACCAATCCCCCATGCGATTTTTTACCTTCGAGAGCACGCCCGCCGATGCCGGCGACAGAGCCGAATCGGAGGTCGCCTTGCCCGCAAGCTGCAGCAAACCCATTCCCGTTGCGTAGGCCGGACCACTGACGATGTCGCCGAGACCACCGGAGTGACCCACCGAGCCTACCCGGATCGGAACGTTGAACACCTTTTCTGCGAGAGCGGCGAGCCCGTCCAAGTTCGCGGTTCCGCCCGTCAGAACGATTCCCGAGGTCAACATGCCCTCGACCCCGGCCCGCGAAATCTCCGCGGCGACCAGTGTCAGCATCTCCTCGACGCGAGGCTCGATGATCTCTGCCAAAATCTGGCGCGAGAGCACGCGCGGCCCACGACCGCCGACGCTCGGAACCTCGATCCGTTCCTCGGAACGGACCGCGCTCGAAACGGCGCTCCCGTAGCGCTGCTTCAACTTCTCCGCTTCGGCCGCAGGCGTCTGCAGGCCTGCGGCGATATCGTTCGTAATGTGGTTCCCGCCCAGCGGCAGAACCGCGGTGTGCTGGACCGAGCCCGCCTGGTAGACGATCAGGTCGGTCGTGCCGCCACCGATGTCGATCATCCCGACCCCGAG
Source organism: Candidatus Binatia bacterium (assembly GCA_029243485.1). Lineage (NCBI taxonomy): Bacteria > Candidatus Binatota > Binatia (SeqCode) > Binatia bacterium. Next base: position 72,540 of record JAQWRY010000062.1, read on the forward strand.
CTCGCGCTCTTCGTCCGAGAGGACCGACTCGGCCGAGGCGAGAGGCGCGAGGACGACCTGCGACACCGTGACTCCGCTCCGGTTGCAGCACTTGATCACGTTCTCGACGACCGGCGTCGAGCCGGTGAGGACGTGAACGCGGGCCTCGAGGCGAACGCCCGCCATCCCCTGGGCTTCTCGAACCCCTTCCTGCTCGTCGACGACGTACTCTTTGGGGAGCACGTGCAGAATGTGTCGATCGGCCGGAAGCGGAACGGCCCGAGCGGCCTCGTGGACCTGCTCGATGTCTGATGAGGTCACCTCGTGACCCTTGATCGCGACCATCCCGTGGCTATTGAAGCCCTTGATGTGACTGCCGCTGACGCCGACCACGACGCTCTGGATCTGGCAGTCCGCCATCACTTCGGCTTCACTCACCGCGCGCTGGATCGCCTGAACCGTCGCGTCGATGTTGATCACCACGCCCCGACGAAGCCCGGCCGACGGTGCCGTGCCCAGCCCGACGACGTGGGGCTCATCTTCATTCATGGACGCGAGCAGAACTGCCGTCTTGTGGGTTCCGAGATCGAGGGCAACGTGGAAGGACTGCTTTCGCGCCATGGGAATCACGCCGTCCCTTCAGGTGCCCATTGGGCGACGACCGCCTCGGGATCGCGAACGTCCAACCGCCCCGAAAGGCCGGAAGGGGCTGCATGTCCCGAGCGCGCGGCATGAGAGACGACTCGCGAAAGCGAGACGAGCTTCGCATCCCAACTACCCCACCCTAGCCTCACCGAAAGCTGGCCGTCCGTGCTGAACACCAGCAAGTCCGGGTCATCGCCGGCAAGTGCGCCGGGTTCGATCGTAACCTCGGAAACGCCAATGCCGCCGTGCCCTCCTTCGAGTCGGGCGGCCAGCGCGATCGTCTCGCCAAGAACCCGTACGGGCAACCGGCTCGCATCGCCGAGCGACGGGTCCGCGCCAGGAGCGGGAGGTCCGAGCAACTCAGGATCGGCAGGCACGTCGCCGCGAGCTACGGTCACGATAGGCAACTCCGGGAGGTCGCCCGCACCGGGTCGCGCCATCTCGAAGAGGACACCATCGACGTCGGCGAGAAAGAAGCCGCGCTTATCGCGCACCACGACATCAGGCACGCGCTCTTCGACGGTAACCTCAATCCGATCGGGCAAGATGCGCCTTACATGCGCGTCCGCGATCGGCGGGTATCTCCGGAGGCTAGCCTCCAGGTCCCGTGGCGATGTCCGCCAGATGCTTCTCCCCTCCACCATTCCCAACCACGACCGCACCCGTAACGCCGAGAGTCTCTCGGTGCCTCGCACCTCGACTCCGCGCACGGCGAAGTACCGATGATCCATGCAGTAGCGCATTACTGGGCCTGCTGTAAAGCAAAGGAGCACGACCGAGCCCAAAAAAGCGGTGTTGCGAGGCTGCTTTGCAGCGGCCCACGCGTTCTCGACGAGCCGAGCGAACGTAAAGCGTCGTTCGATGACGGCCTTCCGACGACGCCGGCGCGGCGTCTGCTGGCGAAGCTTCATCCCCCCACCTCCATGCGCGTCTCGCGCACACCGAGCTCGGCACGATCGAGCAGCAGCTCGATCAGGTCGCCAAACCCGATCCCCACATGGGCCGCCATCGCCGGGAACCAGCCCAGTTCGTGCAGTCCCGGCAACGTGTTGACCTCTAGAATGAACATCTCGCCGTCCGGGCGCACGCGCAAGTCGACGCGACTGTACGCGCCGGCGAGCAGGGCACGGTGGCTCTCGAGAGCGAACTCGAGGACCGGCTCGTACCCATCTCCGAGCGGCGCGGGCAGGATGAACTCCTCCCGCCCCGCCGTGTACTTCACTTCATAGGTGTGAAAATCGTCGCCCAGAGCCACGACCTCCATCGCCGAGAGTGCGCAATCCTCCAGGATTGCGACCGTAATTTCCTGTCCCGGAATGAAGTCCTCGATCAAGACATCGGTGTCGAACAGCCGCGCCTCGGCGACCGCCGCCGCAAGACCCGCCGGCTCACGAACGAGAGACACCCCGTTACTCGAGCCCTCCCCGCGTGGCTTCACCACCACAGGATACTCCCGCTCCCACGCCGCCGTCTCTCCGGCGCCCACGAGTACCGCTGGAGCCGTCTGCATGCCCGCTCGGTCGAGCACTCCCTTCGAGAGCCACTTGTCCATCGAGAGCGCGCTGCCCAGAACGCCCGCGCCGGTGTACGGAATGCCGAGCACCTCGAGAAGCCCCTGCACGCAGCCGTCCTCACCGTAGCGACCGTGCAGGGCATTGAAGGCAACCTCGACGCCCTCTTTCGCGAGCGCACCGGCGATGTCGCGATCGACGGCGATCTCAGCGACGTCGTAGCCGCGCGCGGTGAGCACCTTGGTGGCCGCTCGCGCGCTGCGATCCGAGATCTCGCGCTCCGAGGAGAGTCCGCCGGCGAGCACGCCGACGCGCTTGCCGCGAAACCGGCCCTGAACCGCCGGCAGCTTCACGACGAACTCCAATCGCCGATGAGTTTCACCTCGGCCTCGAGCCAGACCCCGCGAGATTCCCAGACGCGGTCGCGAGTCCGATCCATCAACTGCCTGATGTCGGCCGCGCGCGCCTGGTCGACATTTACGATGAAGTTCCCGTGCTCGGCTGAGATCTGCGCCCCTCCCGACCGTTCGCCGCGAAGCCCGACTGCGTCGATCAACCGCCCGGCGAAGTCCCCGGTCGGGTTCTTCCAGATCGAGCCGGCGTTCGGGTGCCCCAGGGGCTGCCGCTTTCCCCTCTTCTTGCGCGCGTCGGCCGCTCTGGCGGCCAGCGCCTCGGAGTCGCCCCGACGAAGGCTGATCTCGAGAGCCGTCACGACGAAGCCCCTCGGCAGGTCGAGGTGGCGATACGCGAAGCGCAGCTCTTCGCGGGGCAATCGCGCCGGCCGCCCGGCGGCATCGACCCCACGCAGAGCCTCGACGACCTCGCCGATCTCTCCTCCGAAGGCACCAGCGTTCATGATGACGCCGCCGCCGATCGTGCCGGGAATCCCCTCGGCGAACTCGAGCCCCGCAAAACCACGGTCGAGCGTATCGACTACGAACCGCTTGAAATTGGCCGCCGCGCCCACGACGACGCGCGCGTCGTCCCCACAGATCTCCCATTCGCGACGGGCGAAGGATCGGCCAAGCTTCAGCGTGAGACCGCGAATGCCTTCGTCGCCCACAATCAAGTTCGTACCGCCGCCGAGCAGGAAGACCGGCATGCTGCGCCCGCGTGCCCACGCGATCCAGGTACCGAGCTCTTCGTCGGACTCGACCTCGCAGAAGAGATCGGCCGGGCCCCCAACGCGCATCGACGTATGACGGGCGAGGGATTCGTCCCTCCGGAGCTTGGCGCTATCAATGCCCGGCGGCATCGTGCAGTTCGTCGATGCAGCCGGGGCGCTCACTTAATCAGCCGAACCGTTCCTTGCGCACCGCCGCGCAACGCATCGAGCACGTCGTCGCCGGCGCGGATGATATCGCCGGCGCCGAGGAGCAACACGACGTCGTCGCCGCGCGCCACATCGGCGATTCGTTCCGGCAAAGTCTCGCGCGGGCCGACGAACGAAACGTCCGTATGCCCACGGCGCTTGATCGCGTTGACCAGGCTCTCACCGGAGACGCCCTCGATCGGCTCCTCGCCCGCAGCGTAGACGTCGGTGAGGAAGAGCACGTCGGCATCGTCGAACGCGTCCAGGAAGTCCTCGTGGAGATCGCGCGTTCGGCTGAACCGATGCGGCTGGAAGGCCACGACGAGGCGGCGGGCGAGTCCCTCCCGTGCGGCGCGCAATGTGGTGCGGATCTCTTCGGGATGATGACCGTAGTCATCGATCACGGTGATGCCCCCGACCTGCCCGCGCACCTCGAACCGTCGGTGAATCCCGCGGAACGCCCCGAGGGAACGTACGCACGTGCTGAACGGCACATCGAGCTCGGTTGCGACCGCGATCGTCGCGAGCGCGTTCTGCGCGACGTGGCGTCCGGGCATGCCGATCCGCACTTCCCCCAACTCGACGCCTCCGCGCACGGCGACGAACTTCGTGTCGAAGCCTTCCACGCGGAGATTCTTCGCCGTCACCTCGGCATCGGGCGACAGGCCATAAGTAAGAAAGCGTTTGCGAACGCGCGGGATCAGCGCTCGAACCCGAGGGCTGTCGATGCAAAGGATCGAGCGTCCGTAGAACGGCACCCGGTTGATGAACTCACAGAAGGCCTCGGCCGCCTTCTCGACGCTGCCGTAGTGATCGAGGTGTTCGGGGTCGATGTTCGTGACGACCGCGATCGTCGGCGAGAGAAGAAGGAAGGTACCGTCGCTCTCGTCGGCCTCGGCGACCATCAGGTCGCCCTGCCCCAGGCATGCGTTGCTGTCGAGCGAATGCACCTTGCCGCCGATCACGACGGTCGGGTCGAGTCCGGCTTCCGAAAGAATCCCTGCGAGAAGCGACGTCGTCGTCGTCTTCCCGTGGGTGCCCGCCACGGCGATGCCCGACTTCATCCGCATCAACTCGGCCAGCATCTCCGCCCGCGGGATGACCGGGATCCGGAGATCCCGCGCCCGTGCAACTTCCGGGTTCGCGAACTTCACGGCCGACGAGATCACGACGGCATCGATGTCCGACGTGATCCGCGTGGCATCGTGACCGAACGAGATGCTCGCGCCGCGCTCCTGCAACCCGTCGGTCGTCTCGCTCCGCGAGAGGTCCGAGCCGCTAACGGTGTAACCCAGCGTCAGCAGAACTTCGGCGATCCCGCTCATGCCGATGCCGCCAATGCCTACGAAATGGATCCGATGATGAGGTGCGCGCATGGTGAAGCGCGTTTTACCCGTCGGCGGTGCCGAGTGCATCCGGGTCATGCTCCCACCGCCGTGGAAAGGGGTTCCCCACCGGCCGCAAGGCAGATGTCGACCACGTCGGCCAGCGCCTGCGGCCTGCCGAGACTCCGCGTGCGTTCCCGGCGGTCGCGCAAGATCTCAGGATCCCGCCGCGCTTCTTCCAGACACGCGGTGATCCGTTCCTCCTCGAGGTCCTGGTCGAGGATCATCCAGGCAGCGCCGGCATCGACGAGCGCCTGGGCGTTTGTGCGCTGGTGATCGGCTGCGGCGTACGGGTACGGCACGAGGATCGCCGGGACACCCAGAACCGTCAGCTCCGCCAGCGTCGTGGCTCCCGAGCGACAGACCGCAACGTCGCAGGTTCGGTACGCGGCCTCCATGTCATCGATGAACGCGACGACGTCGGCCGGAACGCCGAGTTCCGCGTATCGGCGCGCGACCTGGGTGCAGTCCTTCTTCCCTGTCTGGTGCAAGACGTGGACACGAGCCCCAAGACCACCGATGGCACCCGGAATCTGCGTGTTCAGACGATGAGCACCCGCGCTTCCTCCGAATACGAGAACGCGGAACACGTCGCCGTCCTTCGCCTCGGCCGTGCCCTCTTGCGTCGTCGGCTTCCAGCGAATCGGATTCCCGGTGAGCCGGACGTTGTCGCCCAACTCGGTTCCCGTTTCCGGGAAACTGGTGCACACCGCCTGCGCGAACCGCGCGAAGAGGCGGGTCACGAGGCCCGGGCTCGCGTTCTGCTCCAGAAGAACGATTGGACACCCGCGCAGCACCGCCGCGGCGAGCGCCGGAAAGGCCGCGTACCCACCGACTCCGATGACCAGCGCCGGCTCGAAGCGTCCGAGGAGGGACCACGCGGCCACCAGACTCCTCGGCACCATCCAGACGGCGCGCAGCATTCCGCGAAGACCCTCGCCGAGGACGCCGCGTACGGGGAGAAGATCGACCTCGAAGCCGGCCCGCGGCACCGCCGTCCCCTCGATACCGTGATGGCTTCCGACGAACCGCACCTCGGCGCCCTTGCGGCGAACCAGTTCCTGCGCCACGGCAATCCCGGGGAAGAGATGACCTCCCGTGCCGCCCCCTGCGATCAGGACTCGCAAGGCCCTACCTCGTTTCCGTTCGCCGTCATCGCACCTCGCGCGACATGCCGAGGAGGATGGCGATCATTCCGACCGTCGTGACGAGCGAGCTTCCGCCGTAGCTGAGCAGCGGCAGTGGCATCCCCTTTGTGGGAAGACAGCCCATCACCACTGCGATATTCAGCGCCGCCTGCATCACGACGACGAAGGTGAACCCGAAGGCCAGGTAGCTCGTGAAGGGATCCCTTGCGCGGCTGGCGAGGCGAAACCCGCGCAGGGCGAGAATCACGAAGCCTAGCAAGACCAGCGCGCCGCCGATGAAGCCCATCTCTTCACCGATCAACGCGAAGATGAAGTCCGTGTGGCCCTCTGGGAGGTAGAACAGCTTCTGCTTGCTGTGCCCGAGCCCCACGCCGGTCACGCCACCGCTCCCGAAGGCGAGGAAGGATTGTACGAGTTGGAACCCCTTCCCCAGCGGGTCGTCCCACGGGTCGAGAAACGCCACCACGCGCTTCCAGCGGTACGCCGAAGAGAAAACCAGCAGAAAGCCGACACTCCCCCCGATCGCCCCGAGGCCCAGCAACTGACCCGGCCGAGCACCCGCGACGAACAGCATCGCGCCCGTGAGAAGCGCGAGAACGACGGTCGCGCCGAAATCGGGCTGCAGCATGAGGAGCGTCATCGGCACCAGCGCGACGAGCAGGTGCGGCAAGACTCCGTAAGTAAAGCTGTGAATCTTGTCGCGCTTCCGCGCGAGTGAATGGGCGAGGTAGAGAACGAATACCGGCTTCAACAACTCGGAGGGTTCGAACGTCACCCCGAGGCTGATCCAGCGGCGCGCGCCACCGCGCACCTGACCGATTCCCGGAACCAGGACGAACACGAGCAGGATGAGGACGGCGGCCAGAGCCGGGTACGCGAAACGGCGTAGGAGCGGCAGGGGTACACGCGACGCCACGACGCCGATCCCCACGGCCAACAGCAAGAACGTCGTCTGACGCATCGCCATCGCGTACGGATCACCGAAGCGCTCGCCCCCCAGGAAGAAGCTCGCGCCGAAGACCATCAAGAGTCCGAGGATCGCAAGAGCCGCCGACACGCCGAGCATCCAGCGGTCGACCCCGTGGGCCGAGACCACGACGGGCTGCTGCAGGAGCTGTTCGGAAACCGTGCCTCCACTCGGGGGTGCGTGCGCGGGCCCAAGTGCGAGCGGCTTCTGCCGGTGCGGCGAGGCAATCATCGAGGCATCCTCACGAGCGTGGCGAACGCATCTCCGCGCGCCGCGTAATTATCGAACTGATCGAAACTGGCGCACGCGGGCGACAGCAGGACGACATCGCCAGGCTCCGCGGCGTCGGCGGCCGCCTGCACGGCGTCCTCGAAGTGTTCGCGCACGACGAGCGGCGCGGCACCCTCCCAGCTACGCTCGATCAACTCGCGCGCGCTGCCGTACAACGCCACGCAGCGCGCCTTGCGCCCGACGATCACCCGCGCCAGATCGAAATCGCTTCCCTTGTCCTTGCCGCCGGCCACGAGGACCACGCGACCGTCCTCGAGACCCTCGAGAGACCGCATGAGCGCGCCGACGTTCGTCGCTTTGGAGTCGTCGACGAACCGCACACCGTGAACTGTGTGAACCTCCTGCATGCGATGGGGGAGCGGCGTGAAGGACTCGAGCCCCGCCTGAACGGCCGCGTCCGAGGCGCCCATGGAGATCGCGGCGAGAATCGCGGCCATGACGTTCTCCCGATTGTGCGCGCCCTCCAGGGGACACCTCTCCAGCGAGAAGACGCTGCGCCGCCCGCGAAAAGAAACGTGGATCGCACCGCCGCGCGGCTCGGCGCCGTCGCCTTCGAGGGGCGTGGAGCCGAACGTGACGACCGCCCCGGCCAACCCCGACGCCAGCGCCGCGACCCGCGGGTCGTCGCGGTTGAGGACGGCTACGTCGTCCTCCTCCTGCCGGGCGAAGAGCCGAGCCTTCACGGCGGTGTAGGTCTCGAGATTCCCGTGACGATCGAGATGGTCTTCGGTGACGTTCAGAAGCAGCCCGACCCGCGGCCGGAAGGCGTCGACCCATTCGAGCTGGAAGCTCGACACCTCGACGACAGCCACGTCCCACGAGCCGCGCAGCGCCTCGATGAGAGGCGTCCCGAGATTGCCGCCCGCGAACGTTCGCGAGCCCTGCTCTTCCAGAAGGTGCGCAATCAGCTCGGTCGTCGTGCTCTTTCCATTGGTTCCGGTCACGGCAACCATCGGCGCGTCGAGGTTCGCCGCCGCGAGCTCGATCTCACTCACCACCGGGATTCCGCGCTCCTCGGCTCGGACGAGGAGCGGCGCCGAGGCCGGAACTCCCGGACTCGGGACCACGAGATCGATTCCGTCGAGGACGTCGTCGGGGCTGCTGGACTCTCGGCGCTCCACGTCGGTAAGGTCGTCCGGAAGCGCGGCGCCCTTGGCCGGATCACTCACACGAACCGACGCGCCCTGGGTACGCAGGTAGCGCGCAACGGCGACCCCAGTCGTACCCAGGCCGACGACCAGCGCGTGCCGCCCGCCGATACCCGGGTGTGGCCTGCTGCGCTTCTCTTCCACCACGACCACGCCTACCTCAACTTCAGGGTGGCCAGGGCGAGGATCGCGCACACGACGGCGATGATCCAGGCTCGCACGATGATCAACGGCTCCGGCCAACCCAGCAGCTCGAAGTGGTGGTGAATCGGCGCCATTTTGAAGATGCGCTTGCCCCGCGTCTTGTACGAACCCACCTGGAAGATCACGGAGAGCGCTTCCATGACGAATACGGCGCCGAGAACCGGCAACACCAGCGCCTGCTTGCTCGCAAGAGCAACGACGGCAAGCGCCGCACCCAGAGGTAACGAGCCCACATCTCCCATGAACATCTGGGCCGGGTAGGCGTTGAACCACAGGAAGCCGAGCCCCGCGGCGACGAACGCCCCGCAGAACACCATGAGCTCGCCCGAACCCGCCACGTACTGAATCTGCAGGTAGTCGGCGAAGCGCGCGTTCCCGGCCACGTACGCGAAGATGCCGCACGTGCCCGCCGCGATCGTGACCGGCCCGATTGCGAGCCCGTCGAGACCGTCGGTGAGATTCACCGCGTTGGACATCCCGACGATCATGAAGGTGGCAAACGGAACGTACCACCAACCAAGGTCCGGCCGGACGTCCTTGAAGAGTGGAAAGTTGAGCGTCGTCGTGAAGTCGGGGCTCCCCGCGAGCAACGTGCTCACGACCAACGCGATCAGCACCTGCAGGCCGAACTTCGAACGCACCGAAAGCCCTTTCGAGTTCTGACCGCGGAGCTTCCGATAGTCGTCCACGAACCCGATCGCGCCGAAGCCCACTGTCGTGAGCAGAGCGAGCCAGACGTAGACGTTGTCGAGATCTGCAAGCAGCAGCGTCGAGAGGATGCCCGAGAACAGTATCAGCATCCCGCCCATCGTGGGCGTACCGGCCTTGGACAGATGGCTCTCGGGACCATCGTCGCGTATCTGCTGGCCGACGTTCTGGGACGTCAGCCACCGAATCAGCACCGGGCCGAGGACCAACGAGATGATCAACGCGGTCAACCCGGCCAGCAACGTCCGGAACGTGATGTACCGGAATACGTTGAACACCGAGTACGTGGTGTGGAGAGGATAAAGAAGCTGGTACAGCATTTCCCTCTCCCTACACCCTGGGACCCGGTCCGCGCAGCGTGCTCACCACCACCTCCGCACACTTCCTCCACACGCCTGCCGCGCGGCCCCGAATCCGACCGTACCGGAGGGGGGCGGGCCCTGAGTGCCCGCCCCCTTCGATACGAACCACCACACCACCACCACCGATCGTACGGCGCAGACGGCCTCCGCCTGCGTCATCACGCCGCCACTCCGAGAGCGCGGCGGATCTCTTCCCGATCGTCGAAGTGCGACTTCGTCGTTCCGACGATCTGGTAATCCTCGTGTCCTTTTCCTGCGATCAAGACGAGATCCCCGGCGCGCGCGACGTTCATCGAACGCTGAATCGCCGCGCGGCGCCCGGGCACCACCGCATACTCCACCCCACCCCGTTGCCCGAGCGCCTCTTGCGCGACGTGCGTGCAAGACGTCTCCTGCACGCCCGTCTCGATCGCCTTGATGATTTCGAGCGGATCTTCCGTCCGCGGATTGTCCGAAGTCAGGATGACGAGATCGGCCAGCCGGCCTGCGATCTCGCCCATGATCTTGCGCTTCCCGACGTCGCGGTCGCCACCGCACCCGAACACCACGATCAAGCGCTCTCGCGTGAGCGTCCGGAGGCTGCCAAGCGTGTGCTCGAGAGCATCCGGTTTGTGTGCGTAGTCAACGATGACGGCGAACGGCTGTCCCGCGCGAACCATCTCGAGCCGGCCAGGAACCGAGGCGCAGTCCGCGAGGCCTCGGACGATGTCGCCTGCGGGAATTCCGATCCGCCAGGCCGCCGCGGAGGCGGCCAGCAGGTTTTGAAGATGCGGCGTTCCGATCAGACCGGTCGCGAATGCGGCTCGTTCGTCTCCGAGAACGAGAGTGCCTCGCAGACCGTCGAGGTCACACTCGACGTCTTCCGCCGACACGTCCCCACCCTCACCGAACGAAACATGCGGCACCGTGATCTCCGCTGCGAGCCGCCGGCCCTCGGCGTCTGCGGCGTTCAACACCGCGAACGATTCCTTCCCGGAATCCGGCAGGACTTCGTGCAGCAGCCGAGCCTTCGCGGCAGCGTAGCTGCTCAGGTCCTCGTGGAAGTCTAGATGGTCGCGAGAGAGATTCGTGTACACACCGGCATCGCACGACGTCGCGTGGAGTCGGTCGAGAGCCAGGGCGTGCGACGACGCCTCCATCACCGCGTGCGTCACGCCGGAATCGACCATGCGACGCAGGAGATCCTGGAGCGCCACCGCGTCCGGAGTCGTGAGAGGGGCCGCCTCGCACTCATCCGCGAATCGATACTCGATCGTACCGATCAGCCCCGTCGGATGGCCCGCCGCCTGGAAGATCTTCTCGAGGATCCAGGCCGTGGTCGTCTTGCCGCTGGTGCCGGTAATCGCGACCAGGACGAGCTTCGTGCTCGGCCGGCCCGCGCGCTCCGCCGCCGCGGCCGCCGCGAACCGGCGCGAGGACGAGCAGGCGATCACCACGGCGTCACGCGCCGTCTCCGCCACGCGCTCCGCTTGATCTTCTTCGACGGCGATCGCGTGCGCTCCCGACGTCAGCGCGGCACCGACGAACCTCGCCCCGTCCTGCTCTTCACCCCGAATCGCGACAAAGAGATCTCCGGGCGTGACCTGCCGGGAGTCGATCCGCACGGAACCGATCGGTGCAGTCGGCTCGCCGTGCACGATCCGCGCATCCCCGGCAGCCGCCACCAGGTCGGCGACGGTCGAGGTCGATTCGACGGCGGAGCTCATGTCGACGGCTCCAACATCACGCGAACGACACCACCCTGCTCGAAGGCCGTACCCGCTGCCGGGTCTTGGCGCGTCACGAAGCCCGTCCCGAGCAGCTCGATGCGAAGCCCTGCAAGCCGGGCTCGCTCGATCGCACGTCGCAGACTGAGTCCGCGGAACGAAGGAATACCGCTCGGCTCCACGGGCTCGACGAACGACACCGTCGCCGCGACGGCCGGAAGGGGGGAGATCGGACGCGGCAACGGCGCCTCGAAACGCGGGCGGCGGCCAAGATGATCGAGGGCCCGCGCAGTAATCTCTCGGAAGATCGGCGCGGCGACGACGCCGCCGTATTTCACGCCCTGAGGGTTGTCGATCATCACGACCACGACCAGGGCCGGCTGTTCCGCCGGCGCGAAGCCGATGAAGGACGCGAGCCGCTCTTTTCCGTATCGCTTGGTCTCGCGATCGACCTTCTGCGCGGTACCGGTCTTGCCGGCCACGCGAACCCCCTGAATGCGCGCGTTCTTGCCCGTGCCCTCCGAGACGACGAGCTCGAGCATGTCCGTGACCGCGTAGGCCGTTTCCGGCCGAATGACCCGGTGCGAAGCCGCCTCGCGCTCACCGGGATCCCAGTCGAAGAGAACGTTTCCGCTCGAGTCGACGGCCCGCTCGAGCACGTACGGCTTGTAGAGGACGCCGCCATTCGCGATCGCCCCGAACGCCGCGGCGATCTGAATCGGCGTGACCGCAATGCCCTGCCCGAAGCTGATGTTCGCAAAGTCGATGTCCGCCCAACGGGCGGCCGGCCGCAGAATCCCCGCTGACTCGTACGGAAGGTCAATCGACGTCGGGCTCCCGAACCCAAAGCCGCGCAGGTAGTCCGAGAGTCGTTCCGGACCGAGCATGCCCGCGATCTTCGCGGTGCCGATGTTGCTCGAGAACTTCATGACCTCGGGCAGCGACAGAAGCTCGTAGCGATGGTGATCGTGAATGGTCCGACGGCCGATGCGGAACGCGCCCTTCTCGCAGTCGATCTGGTCCTCGAGACCGACGACGCCTTCGTTGTAAGCCGCCGCGATGGTCATCGCCTTCAAGGTCGAACCGGGCTCGACCGGATCCGTGACGCCGCGGTTGCGGCGCATTTCCGGCTCCGCGCTCCCGGGCCGATTCGGGTCGTAGGTCGGGTAGTTCGCCAGAGCGAGTACCGCGCCGCTGTGCGGGTCGAGAAGGATCGCAGTACCCGCCGACGCCCTCGACTTCTCGACACCAAGAGCCAGCTCCCGCTCGACCATCGCCTGCAATTGGGCGTCGATCGTGAGCTCGAGCTCAGCACCAGGCGCCGGCGCATCGTCGAAGTCCTCGCGGGCGTGATCGAAGCCCTGCGTGAGCATCGTGCGGCCGCGGCCGTCCCTCTCGAGCTGCAGCACGGTCTCGCGACCGCGCATCCAGCGGTCGTAACGAAGCTCGACTCCGTACCGACCGCGAAGCTCACTCCCCGCGGCGGTGCCGATGACGTGCGCCGCGAGCGTGCCCTTCGGATAGCGGCGACGGGGCTCAATGATGGTGTCGACGCCATCGAGATGCAGGCTCGCGATGGCCCGCGCCTGGTCACGCGTCACATGGCGCTTCAACCAGACGAACCCGGCCTTCTTGTTCACACGACGCTCGAGAGCCGGAATGCTCATGTCCAGAATCTCGGCGAGCTTCGGGACGACGTCTGCCGGGACCTGGTGATACTTCGGGCTCGCGTAGATCGAAGGAGCGCCGACTGTGAGGGCCAACGTGCGCCCACTGCGATCGAGGATCGACCCTCGCGACGCCGCCATGCGAAGCGTCTTTCGATGCTGACGATCTGCCTTCGCGGACAGCTCGGGACGCTGAACGATGGTGAGATGCGCCAGACGGACGCCCATGCCGCCGAACGCGGCTACGAGAACGCCCGCCAGCAGGAGGATGCGCCCGTTCGGGGTTCGCTCCGTCACCGCGACCGTCACCGCATCGACCTCCGTGTCGCGGAGGCGAGCTGCTTCGTGCGCAGATCGATGACCTGCCCCGCAGTCGGCTGTCCGAGCCCGAGACGTCGCTCGGCTTCGAGCTGGAGATGCTCCGTGCGAAGCAGGCCCGCGAGCTCATCGGCGAGTTCTTCCCGCTGCGTGTCGAGCCGCCGGTTGAGTTCGATCGCCTTGGAACGCTTGTAGCCGAGTTGCGCCACCTGGATCCCGGTCCACACGTGGAACGCGGCGGCGAGACCGATCGCGACACCTCCCACGAGGATCGCTCGATTGCCCGGACGCGACACGGGCGTCGTACTGCCTTTGGAAACCCGGGGGCGCTTCGTCGCCCGCGTCGTGCGCTTGGCAGCGGTCTTCTTCTCTTTCGCCGCCGCCGTGCTCACGAGTCGTCTCCCGCGTCTTCGAGCCACTCGATGGCACGCAGCCGCGCGCTTCGGGCGCGAGGGTTTCCTTCGATCTCTTCCTCGGACGGGGTCGCCACGCGACGGGTCAGCGCCTCGGCGCGCGCCTTCCCCCCGCACTGACACATCATCAGCGCGGGCGGACACACGCAGGCCTTCGCCCACAGCGCGAACGTCCGCTTCACTGGTCGGTCCTCGAGAGAGTGATAGGCAAGGATGACCACGCGTCCATGCAGGGAAAGCCGGTCTTGCAACGCAACGAGGAGCGCGTCGAGTTCCTCGAGCTCCCGGTTCACGGCGATCCGCAGGGCCTGGAAGGTGAGCGTCGACGGGTCGTGCTTGCGACCGCGCCGGGGTCCCACGGCACGATGAACGGCTGCGCGCAGAGCGCTCGTCGTCGCGGGCGATTCGTCGGCTCGCTTGATCGCACGTGCGATCCGGCGCCCCGCCGGCTCGTCACCGAGTTCTTTGATCAGAGTCCCGAGCTCGCTCACGTCGAGCCGCGCGAGCAGCTCCGCGGCGCTCTCCCCGTGGGTCTGATCCATTCTCATGTCGAGCGGCGCGTCGCTCTGGAAGCTGAATCCGCGACCGGCGTCGTCGAGCTGCATCGACGAGACGCCGAGGTCGGCGAGAATCCCATCCGCGTGGGTCCAACCGATGGAGTCCATCGCACCGGGCATCCCCGAAAACGGCGACTGGACCAGGTGCACCCGGTCGCCGAACGGCGCGAGCCGCGCACGCGCCTTCTCGAGCGCGACCGGATCTCGATCGATGGCCAACAGCTCGGCATCCGAAGGCGCCGCCTCAAGCAGCGCCTCCGAGTGTCCACCGAGCCCCACCGTGAGATCGATGAGGCGTAGGCCCGGGCGGGGCGTCGGAAGGAGGAGGCGGACCACGTCCGCCCGCATCACCGGCTCATGTTCGAGCCCATCCACCGCCCTCTCCTCCTTCCGTCGCGTCCCGCCCGGGTCGCCTTCGAGAAGGCCGGACGCCCAATCGGCGTCGCCCTCTCCATTGAAAACAGTTTGATCAGATCCCCAGGTCACCGAGGGCATTCCGGTTTTGGCGCATCATGTCCTGGTACGCTTCGACGATGTCCTCGTAGGCCTCGGAACGAAAAATCCGGATCTTGTTCCGCGAACCGACGAACGTGACCTCTTCCGCGAGCTTCGCTCGCGTCCGCAAACTTTGCGGAATCAGGATTCTTCCTTGCCCATCGAGCTGGCAGGACTGGGCCTGCCCGATGTACACTGACTCGAAATATGTTCGCGCTTCGCCAAACGAGCCGGTCATCTGGTCCAACCGGTCTCCCAGCTTCTCCCACTCGGGCATGGTGTAGAGATCCAGGCACGGGTTGGGATCGACGAAGTGGTACGTCACCATCACCTGCTTCTGCCCGAGCTCCTTGAGGAGCCCGCGATGGCGAGCCGGTATGGCCACCCGGCCTTTGTCGTCCACCGAGTTGTTGAATGTTCCTTCGAACGTCCGCATGGGAATAACCGCTCACTGTTCCCCACATTCCACCACTTTGGGTTTGGGCGTTTCGAATAGCCGTGTCAACAGGTTTGTGTGGGAATCCGCACCAACGAAAAACCTGCTGATAAATCAGTTACTTAGCTAAGGCGAACATAGGGCGTAGATCTGTTCTTCGGATCCGCCGACCGGCTGGATTGCTCACGGAGTGGGCAGCGCCGCCCTCCCCCACTCGGCAAACCTACGCAAACATCTGATTTTAAATCAGATTTTCCGCGTGGTGGGGCAGGCGCCCTGGAAATGAGATCCCGCGGTGGGGAGAGGCGCCTGGAGAATTCCGCCGCACGCGTGGGGGGAATTCCCTGTCCATCTGAATCATCCGGTACCAGGTGTCGGAGGGAGTCTGTAAGCCGGATTCTGTCCCCGATGGCAGAGCCACCGGGCGACGGTCATTCATCTGGGCGCATGATTGCTCACACGCTCGTTGCGGCAGTACCCGGGAGATATGGGCGGGTCGCCCTCCTCCCAGTTTCGCCTTGCACCGGACGGGGTTTGCCGAGCGCCGCGGCTCTCGCGCGCGGCCGGTGAGCTCTTACCTCACCTTTTCACCGTGACCGATCGAACGAACCGACCGGACGTCTCGTTTTCTGTGGCACTTTCCCCCAGTCACCTGGAGCCGCCGTTAGCGGCCGTCCCTACCCTTTGGAGTCCGGACTTTCCTACCGGATCAGCCGAAGCCAACCCGATCGACCGCCCGACTCCCTCCGACGACTGAAGATTTCGCGATGACGGGACCCGGAGTCAAGGTTTGGG
Source organism: Candidatus Binatia bacterium (assembly GCA_029243485.1). NCBI lineage: Bacteria > Candidatus Binatota > Binatia (SeqCode) > Binatia bacterium. Next base: position 88,587 of record JAQWRY010000062.1, read on the forward strand.
GGTCTCAGGCGACGGGGCAGGCCCTCCCTCTTCGGCGGGCACGGGAGGTTCGACTGATTTCGGCCGGGCCGCCCCGGGAGGGACGTTGGTTAGTCGTTGTTTCGTCTTCGAAGTCGGGGCGGCGCTGCTCAGTCCGGACCTGGATCATTGCTGGGCGCGGGAGGCACGACCGCGCCCCGATCGTGCGGCTCAGCCCGCGTCTCAGCGGTGAGCCCGCCTCGGGCCAGCCGAGTTGCAGGGGCGGCGGCGAACCTAGCCGATGCTCAGGCGGGCGGGCTCAGGCGGGCTGGCTCAGGCGACGCTCAGGCGGGCTGGCTCAGCCGACGCTCAGGCGGGCGGGCTCAGCCGACGGAGGCTTCGTCGCTGTCGATGCGCCAGAACAAAATCCGCTGACAGCTCGGGCAATCGATGAGGCTGTTGCCCTTGCGGATGTCGTTGGCCATCTGCGGCGGGATCGACATGTTGCAACCGATACAGATGTCGCGAACCATCTCGACGACCGCGAGACCCGCTCGGCGCGAGAAGACGGTCTCATAGCGCCTGCGAACGTTGGGCTTCAGCAGCGCTGCGATGCGCTCTCGCTCAGCCTCCTCGGACGCGATTTCCTTGTTGAGAGTGCCGATCAGGCCCTTGGTCTCGTCGGCGTGCGCCTGGGCGCGGTCGACGATCGCCTGAAGCTCTTCTTCGATCGCCTTCAGCCCACCCTCGACCGATTCGGTCTGCTCAAGGACGGTATAGAGCTCTTCCTCGTGCCGGGAGCTCAGCTCCTTCAGACCGTCGATCTCACGCTGGGCCGCCTCGAGTTCCTTGTCGTTGCGGATCCGGGTGAGGCGCATCCGACGTTCTGTCAAGCGACGCTCCTCTTCTTGGAGGACGGCTTCCAACTCGCGTCGCTGGACGCCGGTGGAGTCGGAGTCTGCCCGAATCGCTTCGACTTCGACCAGCTTGGCGGTGCGTTCGGCCTCGAGGTCGGCGGCCGTCTTTTGGAGGTCCTCGATCTGGATGCTCCGCTCGCGGTTTCTCCGATCGATTTCCTGCAAATTCACCAGAGTATCGATCACCGATTCGTCCAAATAGTGCCTCCCAGGCCGCGCAACTTAGCAACTTACCACTCGGTTTAGCCTGCGCAAGATGGGTTTGTGCCCACATGGCTCGGTTTGCCGCGAAAACGAGGTGCTCTCGCCCCGGTTTCGCGCCCGAACGTCCCTTCCTCCTGCCGATCGGACCCTGCCCGGCTCAGTCCTCGAACTTCGGCGGCCGGCCTTCTTTGCGCGCCCGGGTCGCCTCCTCGAAGTTCTTCGTCGTCATCCGAACGAAGAGCTGCGTGTGACTCTCGAGTTCGACGGCGGCCCGCAGACTTCCGGTCTCGAGGCCTGCCCACATCATGCGCTTGGTAAGCGCGACGCCCTGCGGGCTCCAGCCGTTGATCTGGTCGGCCAGGTCGAGCGCGGCATCCAGCAGCCCGTCGTCGGGAACGACGCGCGACACGAGTCCCATCTCAGTGGCCTCCTGTGCGGTCACATCCCGGCCCGACAGCATGATCTCGAACGCACGGGAGGAACCGATCGCACGAGGCAGCAGGAAGCTGAGCCCCAGCTCGGTCGCCGTGAGACCATTGTTGATGCCGGCGGCGCGAAAGTAAGCCGACTCACCCGCGATCCGTACGTCGGCGCCCAGCGTCAGGCAGAACCCGCCTCCGACTGCGGCTCCGTTGATCGCGCAGATCACCGGTTGCTGCATCCGCTGCATCGCCGGAACCAGATCCGCGAGTACGGACATCGCCTTCGTCGCGATGCGAGTGAGAGTCAGACCGTCGATGTCCGGCGGCGGCTCCAGGTCGCGCGTGTCCGCACCCGAACAGAAGCCCTTTCCGGTCCCGGTCAGAATCACGCACGTGGTGTCGTTGTCCTTCCCGACCTGCACGAAGGCCTCGTGCAGCGGGACCATCAATTCGAACGACATCGAGTTCATCCGCTCGGGGCGGTTCATCGTGATGACGCTCGTGTGGGGACGGGGCTTCGTAATTTCGATCAGGCTCATGTCGAGAACTCCTCCGTAATCCGCGAACCGAACCCGAGCGCGCCACGCGGCGCAAGCGACACGATCGCGGCGCCCTCCCGGGAGCGCCGAAGATCAAGACGAACCACCGAAAATCCCCCCCGACGAAACCGCAAATGAACCACCACAAAAGTGACGATTAAAGAATTCGCCGAGATTAGATAGCCTCCCCATCGCGATCACGAGCGCCGCGGCTGCGTTCGGGACCGGGGGTCCCCGCCCGGCTCACCCCCGCCCTCGGGCATCATCACTTCTCACTCGGAACCACGTCCTGCGATACGTCAGCCTCGTCGTCGCTCGAGCCACGGATTCAGCATAAGACGGCGGCCGACCCGAAGTACCGCGACGTCCCGCTCCCGATGACGACGTAGGGCGTGGCTCCGTCCGAAACAGATGCCTTGGCTTTCCGCCACCCGTCGCCGGGGTAGTACTCAGACGAGACCACCTTCGGAATTGCCGTGACCAGCGGATTCGGTTCGCGATACCCGCGCACCATTGTCGACCCGTCGATCCCCACCAACTCGCCGCGCGGACCGCTCTCGCCGGACAGGAAGTGCACGACAGAGCCGTTGTGAGCGTATGTCGTGCCGCAGACCGCGCAATGCAGACCCCCATCGTTGGACGTGAGCGCAGTGCAGTCCGTCGGGCAGGCAAGCAGGTCGTGCCACGGTGGTCAGTCCCGCTTCATTCTCATGCCCTCCGGGGGAACGGAGTGCGAACCATCGACTCGGATAGCAGCCTCGACGCCGACTGCGAATCAAAGACACCCGCTCCCGGGAGCCGGAGACGCCCCAGCAAGGATCCAAACCGGAACGGGAGAGCACCACCCCAACCAAGGAGACGATGCGGACTCCCGCCGCCGGCCGAAATCAGCAGAGGCTCCCGTCCCCGCCAAAGATCCAGGCGACCCATCGAAGGTACCACCGACGAACGCCGCCGTGTCGGCCGCCGTGAACGGCTCGGGGTTAGCGAGTCCCCCCGCTAACCCCGCCATTTTCCAATGGGCCCGCCAGGGCTCGAACCTGGGACCAACCGGTTATGAGCCGGCCGCTCTAACCAACTGAGCTACGGGCCCTCGCTCCCTGGCAGTGCCGGGGCCGAGTGCTCCAAATCCGATACGAGGTCAGGCGGGCGGTTACAATCCGGGCGACGGGAACCCCTAGGATCCGTCCGGAACCCAGTCCCCGTCCTCGTCGAAATCGGGCTCGCCGTCTTCCACGGATAACTCGGTCAGCCCAGGAGGGAGCGCGTCCACCCGAGCCGGCCCCTCTTCCTCCGGTGCCGGCTCCGGTGCGACTGCCGGCGCCGATGCGACTGCCGGCTCCGGTGCGACATCCCGCGGCAGCGCGACACCGCTGCGGAGCGCTTCGAGAGCGGCCTTCACCCCCTCTTCGTCGCCCCGGTGCTCGGCCGCGCGCAGGCGTGCGATGGTCGACTTGCGGTCTCCCCGGGCCGCGCGTTGCACGTGCGCTGCGAACCATTCGTCGGCGGCCCGCGCGGCCACGTCACCAATCGCCCCCTCGTCGAGGCGCAGGCGTACACGCTCCGCCATCGCGGACGGAAGATCGGGCAGCAGCTCGAGCGGTTCGAAGTACTCATCGGTCTCGCGCCGTTCGAGCACGCGCGTCGCGATCGCTTTCAGAACGGGCTCCTCGATCAGCTCGACCGCCCCCTCGGTGCGAACGCGCTGCGCGACCCCCTCGTCGCACACGATGAGTTCGACCATCTCGGCGTCAGAACTGAAGCGAACCTGGCCCGTGCGTCGCGGGGCGCCATGCTGCGGCGCGGAGTCCCTCGGCGACGTGCCGCGCCTTTTCTCCGCGTGCGCCTGCCGCGCGGCCGCGAGCAGCGCGCCGTCGGAGACGCCCAGCCGCCCAGCCGCACCGCGCACGAGCTTGTCGCGCACGATGGGATCCTTCACACGCGAGAGAACGCCGGCCATCGTGCTCGCCGCGCGCGCCGTCTCGCCGACGCCTGCATCGGGACCGACGAGGTCGTCCAGGAAGAAGTCGATGAGCGACTGGCCATTCGCAACAAGCGTCTCCATCGCTTCGGTTCCGCCGCCCTGCACCACACTGTCTGGATCTTCACCCGCGGGGAGGAACACCGCCTTCGGCCACAGGTCGATCTCGTCGACGCAAAGCGGAAACGCGCGGAGAGCCGCGCGACGGCCGGCTTCGTCGCCGTCGAAGCAAACCACGATTTCCGAGGCGAAACGGCGCGCCAGCCGGAGCTGATCCGTCGTGAGAGCCGTTCCGAGCACCGCGACCGCGTTCGTCATCCCTGCCTGCGAGAGCGCGATCGCATCCATGTATCCCTCGACGAGCATCACCTGCCCGCGATTCCGAACCTCGTCGCGTGCGAGCGCCATCCCATAGAGGTGGTGCCCCTTGCGGTAGAGCGGCGACTCGGGGGAGTTCAGGTACTTCGGGCCCTTGGTCTCCCCGATCGCCCGCCCGCCGAATGCTATGACGCGCCCGGAGAGATCCTGGATCGGGAACATGAGCCGATCGCGAAACATGGGGTACGGCCCGGTGCGGCCTTCGCTAAGCAGACCAAGGCGCTTCAGGTCCGGCGTGCTCACGTCGCGCCCGCGGAGCTTCTCGACCCACCCGTCACCGGGAGCGAAGCCGAGACCGAAACGCCGCGACGTCTCCTCGCTGATGCCGCGGTCCGCGAGGTACTTCTTCGCGCGCTCGCCGCGCTTGCTCTCGTGCAACACGACCTGGAACAGCTCCGCCGCGAGTTGATTCACTTCGGCGAGACGATCCTGCCCGTGCGCGGAGCGCGACTCGGGGATTGCAACGCCAGCTTTCTCCGCGAGTTCGCGCACGACCTCGGGAAACGTCTGCCCCGTCATGCGCATGAGGAACGTAAACGCGTTCCCTCCCGCGTTGCACCCAAAGCAGTGGAACGAACCGCGGTCCGGGTTCACGTAGAAGGACGGCGTCTTCTCTTCGTGAAACGGGCACAGACCGGCGAAGCCCCGACCACTGCGCTTGAGGCTCAGGTGCTCCGAGACCAGGTTCGCAATGTCGACTCGATGTTTGATCTCATCGAGGACGGGCTGCGGAATCTCAGGCACGGTCTCCCTTCGCATGTAGCGACGAGAGAGGGAAGATCGCTACGGGGCGCCGACGAGGATTCGTCGGCGCCCTGTAGGAAAGGGTGACTTAGCCGGTGCTGCGCGCGGCGCGGCGCAAGCTGCGCTTGCGGGCGGCCAGGGCCTTCTTCTTTCGCTTCACGCTCGGCTTCTCATAGTGCTCGCGTTTGCGAAGCTCTGAGAGGATGCCGGCCTTTTCGCACTGCTTCTTGAAGCGTCGGATGGCGCTTTCAATTGGTTCGTTCTCTTTGACTCGTACTCCAGGCATAGACTTCCTCACCCCCCTCCGGCGGATTTCCGCGAACCCAGGATGTTCGGGGATGGAGGGAGCCGCGTCAAGACTGGGGATTCTCAGCCTTCGCCGCCCAGCAGTCGGGCCCGGACCTCGAGCAGACGCCCCGGGTAGTCGCTGATGATCCCATCCACGCCGGTCCGGACCAGATCGAGCATCGCGGCCGGTTCGTTGACCGTCCAGGCGTTCACGGCGAGGCCCCTCTCCCGAGCCGCCTCTACGACCCCGACGTCCACCGCCTCGGCCCGCGGATGGAGCGCTCCGGCCCCGAGGCGGTCCGCCAGGGCAAAAGCGTCGTCGAACGGGTCGAAAATCCACAGGACCCCGATCCTCGCCTCGGACGAGACGTCCCGCAGGGCCTCGAGGCTGGTGGCATCAAAGGAGGAGAAGATCACCCGGTCGAAAGCATCGCGTTGCGAGACCGCGGCAACGGCAGAGAGCGCCAGGCGACGGGCATCCTCCTCGGACCCCCGGCATTTGAGCTCGAGGTTCAGGCGCCCGCCGGGAAGGACCGTGTCTAGGGTCTCATCGAGGGTCGGAATCCGCTCACCGGCGAACCGAGGGTCTTTCCAGGAGCCCGCATCGAGTTTTTGGAGGTCCGCCAGGGACGTCTCCCGGACGGCGCCCTCCCCGTCGCTCGTGCGCTCGAGCGTCCAGTCGTGAATCACGGCGACGTGGCCGTCCGCGGTGAGCTGCAGATCGCACTCGATCATCTGCGCGCCCTGCTCCAGGGCCCGACGGAAGGACACGAGGGTGTTCTCGGGATACTCGGCGCAGGAGCCGCGGTGCCCGATGCGCAAGAAGTCAGCGAGCTTGCCCGGCATGGCGCCCTTATATCCCAACCGGGCGCGGTCGCCAGGCCGGATGTCGGGCGCTACGCTGCCTCTCGTGGCGGCTCGCAAGCAGAAATGGACCCGGCTCCGGCTCCCCGTTCCGCTCGAGGCAACCGATGCGATCGCCGCGCTCTGCATCGAGCTCGGTGCCCCGGGAGTGGTGACCGGCCAAACGGATTTCCGAAGGAAGAAGAAGACCTCGACACGGGTCGCCCGCACGACGCGCATCGAGGCCTACTTCCCGCCCGACGTCCCTCGCCGTCGTCTCGAAAAGCAGCTGCGTACCGCACTCGAAGGCGTACAGACACACTTCGCCAAGCTCGACCCGAAACGCGCGAACGTGGAGCCGTTCGAAACCGGCGACTACGGAAACGCATGGCGAGCCCATTTCCCGCCGATCACGGTCGGAAAGTACCTCGTCATCGCACCGAGCTGGCACGACGTCGAAGACGAGGGGAAACACATCCTGCGCGTCGACCCGGGCCAGGCGTTCGGAACGGGCCATCATCCCACGACGCGCGGTTGTCTTCTGGAAGTCGAGCAGGCCTGTGCGAAGACTCCGCCGAAGAGAGGTCTCGACGTCGGATGCGGCTCCGGCGTTCTCGCGCTCGCGATGCGGGCGTTCGGCGTCCGCCGCGTCGCCGCGGTCGACAACGATCCGATCGCAATCGAGGCGACGATCGACGCCGCGAAGACGAACGGGCTCGGTCCCATTGCGACCGGGGCCTCGCTGCAATCGCGACGCGGACGTTACGACCTGATCGTCGCCAACCTGTTCGCGAACCTCCTCGCCGAACTCGCACCGGCGTTGGCCGCGCGACTCACGCCCGGCGGGAAGCTGATCGTGTCCGGACTTCTCGATAGTCAGGAGAAGGACGTGCGCAAGGCGCTTCGGGGCGCGGGCCTGCGGATTCGACGGCGGCGCTGTCTGTCGACGTGGGTCACGTTGGTCGCGCAAGCGCCGGCGGCACCGGAGGTGTGAGATGCCGCGCCTGTTTGTCGACGTGTCGAGCGACGACACCGATCGGGCCACGGTCGATGCGGACGGCGTGCGACACCTGCGCGCGTTACGCCTCGGCCCGGGCGATGGTCTCGAAGCGATCGTCGGGCCCGGAGAGGTCCGCCTCGCGACCATCGAGACCCTCGGGAAGCGCGGGGCGAAACTTCGGCTCGGCGAGTCGGTTCACCTCGGCGCGGTCGATCCCGGCCGGCCGCTGATCCTCGCCGTCGGCCTCGCCGATTTCTCGCGTTTCGACTCGGTAGTGGAAAAGGCGACCGAGCTCGGCGCCACGCACATCGTTCCCCTACGCACGGCACGGACGCAGATCGGGAAGCTCACCGATTCACGGCGGCAGCGCTGGCACCGGATCGCACGGGCTGCGTGCGAACAGTGCGGACGCACCCAGCCGCCGGAGATCAGCGCCGAGATCGGCCTTGACGACGTGCGGGCCCATCTCCCTAAGCCGTCGCACCGGGTCGTCCTCTCGCCCAACGGCGAACGACAGTGGGACGGGGAGACCGGGGACCAGCAACCGCTCGTTCTCTTCGTCGGCCCGGAGGGCGGATTCACCACCGAGGAGGTCCAAGCGCTGTGCCGCGACGGCGCACACGCCCGAACCCTCGGACCACGCATTCTTCGGTTCGAAACGGCCGCCGCGGCCGCGCTCGCGATCGCGGGCACGAGGCGGCCATGAGCGCCGACTGGCGTTGGCCCCGACCATCTGGAATGACCACCTCATGAGCCGCTGCAACGAGTGTGGCCAGCCGGTGCACCCGCACCAACTCACGTGCGGGTCGTGCGGTGCGTCCTTGCGAGAGGATCGCCCGCCAGGCGCGGAAGACGATACACTCGAGAAGCCGGACGAGACCGAGGGTTTCGTGCTCAGCGATCCGCTGGACCTGCGAGACGGCGACCGCGTCGCTGCCCCCCCGCCCACGGCCGAGAAACCGGAGCCCGCTCCGCGCCGCCGTCGCAGGCGGGTCCGGGCGCGCACCCGCGGGCCGGTGTCGTCACCGGCGTTCGTGTCACGCGCATGGGCTCTCGTGGTCGACGCGATGATCCTCACTCTCGCCTCGGCCACCCTGCCGACGATCGCCTGGATCGGCATTCGCGCGGCCGAAGCCGTGAGTGGCACCACCGAGCTGTACGACGATGTGATCACGGAACAACTGACAGCCATCGGCCGGATCGCCCTGGTCGCGAGCTACTTCGTGTTCCTCACCGCCAGCACCGGCCAAACCGTCGGCAAGGGCCTCATGGACCTCCACGTCGTGCGGGCCGATGGCCAGCCGCCCGATCCCCTTCAGAGCCTCATGCGCTTCGTCGGGTACCTGTTCTCCGCGCTTCCCCTCGGGTTCGGATTCATCCTCGCGGCCTTCACTCCGAGACGCGCCCTCCACGACTACCTCGCGGGAACCGTAGTCGCCCGCCCGCGTGACATGCCCAACCCGGAAAGCGGAGATACGCCGACATGAGCAGCCCCAAGCTTCGCATCGGTTTCGTGATGGACCCGCTGGACGGGATCGACACCGAAAGGGACACGACGTTCGTCTTCCTCGAGGAGGCCGGCGCCCGAAACCACGAGTGCCTGTACATCCGCCCAGAGAGCCTCTCGATTCGCAACGGCACGCCCGAGGCGAAGGTGCGCGAGGTGTCGGTGCGTCGCAAGGTCGGCGATCACTTCACGCTCGGTGAAGAACGACCCGCCGCTCTCGAAGAGCTCGACGTGGTGCTCCTCCGTAAGGACCCGCCCTTCGACATGGAGTTCTTCTTCGACACGCACGTCGCGTCGATGGCGGACTCCGGCAAGGTGCTCGTGCTCAACGACCCGCGCGGCCTGCGCGACGCAAACGAGAAGCTCTACGCCCTGCACTTCCCCGACGTGATCCCCGAGAACCTCGTCAGCGCCGACATGGAATTGCTGAAGGAGTTCCTGGTCGACCTCGGCGGCGAGATGATCGTAAAGCCTCTCGATGGCTGCGGCGGCACGGGCATCTTCCACGTGAAGTCCGGCGACCGGAACGTGAACGCGATCCTCGAGGCGTCCACCGACACCGGACGAACCCGCGTCATGGCACAGCGTTACCTCCCCGAGGTGCGCCAGGGCGACAAACGCATCATCCTCATCGACGGCGAGCCGCTGGGCGGCGTACTGCGGGTCCCGGGCGAAGCGGAAACCCGCTCCAACTTCCACGTCGGCGGCTCGGCCGCAAAGTCCCCCCTCACCGAGCGCGACCGCGAAATCTGCGCCGCGGTGGCCCCGAAGCTGAAGGAGGACGGCCTCGTGTTCGTAGGCCTCGACGTGATCGGCGATTACCTGACCGAGGTGAACGTCACGAGCCCGACCGGCGTCCAGGAGATCAACGCCCTCGACGGCGTGAAGCTCGAGGCCAACATGCTCGACTGGATCGAGCGCCACGCCCCGGGCCGGTGAATCACGCGAGAAACACTAAGCGTTGACTCAACGGAACCCGCCCGTTATCTCGACTTCTTCGATCGTCTTGGGCACCTGGCCAGGTAGCTCAGTTGGTAGAGCAGCAGACTGAAAATTTGCGTGTCCCTGGTTCAAATCCAGGTCTGGCCATTTTTTACTTCCCCCGGGACGGCAGCCCCTAGAAAAGTCGCCGGGCCAGCGCCGACATCAGATCGGTCGCCAATTTCGACTGCACCTGCTCCGAGCCCCGGCCCTGCGTCCTGATGTTCTTGACTGCCTCGGACATGGACATGCCCAGACGCACAACCCGATCCGGAGTCACGTACACCACGGACCCCGACCAAGGGTTGGGCGCTCCCGGAAGGTAGACCACGACGGCCCCCTTCTCCGTTCAGTCCACCTCGTACATGTGCTGAGGATCGTGATCGACGAACGTCATCACGTGTTCGCAATGCTCCCGCGCCCGGCCCAGGTTGCCGAGGAAGAGCTCTCGGTCCGCGAGCATACAAAACACGCCGGCTTCGATGCGACTGTCGCCAATCCGCCGAGCGACGACGAGACCCTCGTTCAGGAGCTCGTGCTCGCGCCGCACGGATCGCATCGTTCTCGGCGACGCGCGGGACTCCGAAGACCGCCTTCACACCGTTGCCTAGGAACTGAGTGACCATGCCACCGTGACTCTGAACCGCCTCGCGAGCGGCCGCGTAGTAGCTCTCCATGAAGCGGCGAGCCGACTCTGGGTCGAGCCGCTCATGCAGCCCGCTCGACCCGACTAGGCCCGCGAACAGGATCGACACGACCTCGCGGGCGCCGATGGACTCGGTCGGAGGGGGCGGCGATGGCGCCCCACAAGGCGGAGCACCTCACTCATTGCAGACCTTCTAGTTCGTCTGCAGCCCGGCGCACACTGCGTGCAGGAAGGGCAGGTCATCGGCCGATCTCGCGCAGCGGCAGAGCGGCTCGTCCTCCTCTATGGAAGAGTCGCCACCCCGTCCACCGCGACCCCGAATCATGCCCATAGCCAGGCGTCATCCCGTCCCGACTATGATGCCCCGGCTCCGCGAACTCCACCGGCCGAGGCTCAGCCTACGGTGCTGCACGCCATCGACTCCGGTGCCTTCTCCCCTATCGCATCCCCGATCTTCTCTAGGAGCTTGTCGATCGGGCACGGCTTCTGGATGACACCGGCGAGACCGGCGCCACGAAAGCGGTCGACGATCTCCTGCTCCGCGAAGCCGCTCGCCAGAACGACCCGAACGTCGCTGCGGATCTTGCGGAGTTCGTGGAAGACCTCTTCGCCATCGAGTTTCGGCATACTGAGGTCGAGTAGAACGCAGTCGACCGAATCGGGCTCTCGACGGAAGATGTCGAGCGCCTTCATCCCATCAGACGCCAGGGTGACGGTGTAGCCCGAACCTTCCAAGATGCTCGCCAGAACCTCGCGCACGCTGGGCTCGTCATCCACGACTAGGATATGCGCGTGGCGCCCACCGGGAGCCCCCTCGTCCGCCGGCGCGTCCTCCGCCGCGGGCGGGGCCGCGCTCGGCAGGAGAACCTCGAAACTCGTCCCCCGCCCCTCTTCGCTCTCGACACGGATCGCACCCTTGTGTTGCCGCACGATGCCCTGAACCGCCGAAAGACCGAGGCCACGACCGTTCGCCTTCGTCGAGAAGAATGGATCGAAGACCTTGGCTCTCGTCGCGGAGTTCATTCCCGAGCCTGTATCGCGCACGACCAGGCAGACGTACTCCCCCGCCACCAGACTCAGGCCCGGGTAACGGAGCTGGAGGTCCCGCTCCGTGCAGCGCTGGGTTTCCGTGGAGATGACGATCCGCCCGGTGTCGTTTCCCAGCGCCTCCGAGGCATTCGTGATCAGGTTCATGATCACCTGCCGAAGCTGGCTCCGGTCCGCCATTACGCCCTGGCGCGTCGCGTCCAACTGGTAGACCAGCGTCGCCTTCTTCGACAACGCGACCTGCAGCAAGCCACCGAGCTCCCTGACCAAGCTGTTGCACTCGAGCGGCTCTCTCGACACCGAACCCCGGCCTGCGTACGCGAGCAACTGACTGCAGAGGTCGGTTGCGCTGACAGTCGCGCTCGCGATCTCCTTCAGCATCTCCGTGCCCGCCAGTTGCGGCGGGAGCTTCGCCAGGGCCAGCTCTGCGTTGCCTAGAATGACCGCCAGCAAGTTGTTGAAGTCGTGTGCGATGCCTCCGGCGAGGATGCCGACAGCCTCCATCTTCGCCGCTTGGCTCAGCTGCTCTTCGAGGCGGTCGCGTTCGACGGCGAGACCAACCATCCGTGCCGCGATCTCGAGGCCGTCCATCTGCGCCTGCGTCGGCACCCTCGGGGTCACGCTGTACAGGGCCATCGCGCCGAGTACGGTGCCACTGGCCGCGGTAACGGGCTGCGACCAGCACGCCGAAACCCCGGCGATCGCCGCAGCGCCACGAAGGTCCTTCCACAGGGGGTCTGTTCCGATGTTCTCGACGACGACCGGAACGTTCCAGAACGCCGCCGTGCCGCAGGAACCGACCGTGGGACCGATCCGGAGGCCTTCGACCGCGTCGTTGTACGCGGCAGGGAGACTCGGGCCCGCGCCGACGCTGACGTGTTCCTGGCGGGCATCCACGAGAAGGATGGAACATCGCATGCCGGGGTTCTGCCCCTCGACGATGTGCACCATCGCTTCGAGAGTCTCGCCGATCGTAGTGCGCGGCTGCACGTCGTCGGGCGACGGCTGGGTGACCGTGTCGGATGCCCGTGCCGGAAGACCGAGGATCGCGACAGAGTCGGCCTCGGTCCGCACCTCCCAACGAAATGAAATCCATTCACCAGATCTCGTGCGATGCCGGGCAACAGCACAGCCCTCTCCCGCATCGACGGCCGACTTCAACTGACGGCAGTCGTCTGGGTGGATCCAGTCGAGGAGAGGCTTCCCACCCAGCTCCCCGCTCTCGAACCCGAACTCGTCGGTGAACGTCCGGTTCACCCGAACCTGCGCGGCAGGACCCTTCACCCTCAAAATCATCGGTGGATTGAACGACATGAGGGCCAGTATGCTCTGTCAAAGGATCAGATGCCAGAAACCGGCCTGGGGGCCGCTCCGGCTCCTACCTATCGATTCTTTTCACCCTCTGCATGGCCGCCTGATACCGCGGAATCAGGACCGCCCACCGAGATCGCAGCTCGACCTGCGCGGCCTGGAGATCAGCCGGCATCGCGCCCTCGAGGACGGGCGCCCGCTCCATCTTCTGCTTCATCCTCTCGCCCTCGGTCGAGCACCGCAGCCCCTCCTCCGAATACCGCGCGAGGAACTCATCCATCCGCTCACACGAGGCCGTGGCTCCGAGCATGCACGTCGGCAGGGCCTCTTCGATCCCGGCGAGCGAGTGCTCCATCTCATCGGCGCACAGCTGCTGCTCTGCGAAGAATGTCCGGAACGCGGAGTGCACTTCTTCCATCGTCATCTCGGCGTGAACGGGCCCGCCGAGGCCCAGGGCGGCCACGACGGTGAGCACGGCAACGAAGCGGTTCATGATGCGACGCCTAGCCAGACGGGCCCACGAGAGCAACACGCGTCAGGCCGGCAAGCGCACGATCACCCGACTCTGCCCCACCTTGTCGGCCCGACCCAGGTCTCGGATGAACCCGAGCTGGCGCACCAGAAGATCAAGAAGTACCCGGTCGGCGAGGCCCGCGTTCCGAGCGAGCGCGGACGATTCACGAGGCGGTCGGGCAGCGACGTGATCGTCGCGCATCGGCTTCTAAAGAACGGCGTGGAGTCCGACGAGTACATCTGGCTGACCGCTCCAGCGGTCGAGGCCCTCACACTCCCACGCGCTCCCACCTTCGAGGCGACCTGCGGGACGTTCGACCAGATCGGACGCATCGACGGCCAGGTCGCGTCCGACCGGAAAGGACTGGTACGACCGCATCCAGGCGGGCCAGGGTGTCGGCGAGACGCATCCGCTCCTCTCTCCCCACGACGAGTTCGTGGACTACGAAACGTTTGACATTGGAAACCTCGACGTCTCCAAGGCGAAAACAGGCAGCATGCTGCCCGGTGAGTACGCCCGCGAACTCAGAGCAGCCCAGCAATCAGGGAGCGACGAGTTCGGGGCGCGACGCGAGGAATACCGCGATCTCGCGAGCGGCCAGCGCCTGCCCAGCCGGTGCGAGGTGCTCGTCCGTGTCCCAGTATAACCGCTCCGCCGCCGCCTTGAACGGGGGAAGAAGGTCGAGCATCGTGATCCCGCGGGAAGCGTAGTACTCGCGCAAGAGCTCTTGCGGCCTCCGGGCCTGCAACATCGACTCGTCCACCTCGAGCTGCCAACTCGCGTAGAGAGCGTGATGAAGTTCGTTCACCTGAAGCGTATGCGGGAACACCACCGGGACGACGACCGCGCCGAGGGCGTGGGCCCGCAGCAGGATTTCATCGAGCACAACGATCGTATTGGCCCACGCCCTCTGCGCGCAGTCCGAATCCACGAGCAGCGTCTCTCTGTAGTACGACGGCCGGCTCTCACCGAGTCCGAGCACCCACGGGTTCACTTCGAAACGCTTTGCGCGCCCGATGTCTTCCACCGGAATTCCGCGCGCTTCGAGCGCCGACCAATCGAAGTCCGGGCTTCGCATCGCGTACCGACGGGCGAGGTCTTCGAGGTACAGCAGAAGGAAGCTGGTGCGCCACAGGTCTCGCCCAAGAGGCGACAGTGTCGCCTCCCGCATCACCTGATCGATCTCCCGGGTACATCCGAGATCCAGCAGATCGTTCCCGACGTAGTGAGAGACCAGAATGACATCGGGCCGGAAATCCTGCGCGGCCTCGACGAAGAGCTCAAGATAGCCATGGGGGCCGATGCCCGGGCGGGACGGGTTCAGGATCTGAATGCCCCATTCTCTCACCTGCTCCAAAAGGTGATCGTGGATGTCCTCGTGCGCCGGGAGTCGCGAGAAGAACGAGTCACCGAGAATCAGCAATTTCGGCCCGCTTCCTCCCGCGCCCGTTACCCATCGCTGATGGCTCGTCGTCGAGGGAAACCCCAAGCGAAGTGCGAGTTCCCCGGAAAGAACCGCGAGGACGACCAGCACGAACGTCGTTACGCAGACGACGAACCGACGTTTTGCACGCAGATGCTTCATAAAATTCTCCACTCGAACGGGTGGGTACGAATTCCAATGGACTCTCCGTTGCGCCAACCCTTTCATTCGACGGTGGTGCGCGGCCCCGCAGACCTGTAGACAATCGATTCCTCCCAATGGTGCCCGCACTCTTGCCGCGACTACGGTTCACAGGCTCCACCCTTGCCGTGCGAGCCACGCTCATGACGCTCGCATGCGCACTCCTCGCGTCGCAGGCGACCGCAGCCGACGAGCCCGCGGCGCCGATCGCACCGGCCGCTGCGACGGTGACCTTGGTCGCGAAAGGCAAGACCCCCTGGCACCTGGTGAACCGCTCGAAGGAGTCGACGCCGGTCACCTTCGCCGCGAAGGAGCTGCGCGACTACATCGAGAAGATATCGGGAGTCAGCATCGGACGGCGCGAGCCTTCGGGCGACGGCCCGGAGATCGTGATCGGCCTGCGAGAGAACCTCTCCGCGAACGACACGGCGATGTTGCCGCCCGCCGCGGACGGACACGACGGATACGCGATTACGCTACGAGGCGAGACCGAAGGCGCGCCCGCGCGTATCGTCATCGGCGCCGACAACGAGCGGGGCGCGGTCTACGCGGCCTACGACCTGCTCGAACGACTCGGCTGGCGCTGGGTCCACCCAGACCTCGACCCCAGAGACAGCGAGGTCATTCCTAAGAGCGACATCGTCTCGCTCCCTGCCGAGTCCTGGTCGGTCGCTTCCCCCATGAAGATCCGCACCTTGAATTGGTTCGAGTGGCGACAGCGCGGCGGAGAGGATCCGAAGACGAGCCCGGAAGCGCTTCGAGCCCAGGTCGATTGGGCGATGAAGTCCCGGTACAACACCTTAGCCTCCTCTTCATCGGAGTTGGAGCCCGACCACCCTTTCTACATCGCGCTAAAGGCCGCGGACGAGCGCGGCATGATGCGTCAGATCGGCGGGCACAACTTCGCGGTGTTCTTCCCCAACGACCCGAAGACGTTCGCGGAGCATCCCGAGTGGTTTGGGATGCGCAACGGCGAACGCGTCGGGCACAGCCACTACGGGAATCAATTCTGCTGGAGCAACGAAGGCGCGCAGAAGCACTTCGTGGACAACATCGATGCCTTCATCCAGGCGCGGCCCGAGATCGACGTACTGCCGCTCTACGGATTGGATGACGGCCGATTCTGCGAGTGCCCTGCGTGTTCCGAGGCCTCGCCGACCGACAACATGATCAACCTGATCAACGCCGTCGTGGAGCGACTCGAGGAGACCGCGCCCCACGTCACGGTCGAGACACTCGGCGGATACAAGAACAGCTCTGCCCTCCCCAAGACGGCCAAGCCACACGATCGGCTCCGCGTCGAGATCGCCTTCTGGGGCCGAAACCCCACAACGGGCTACGACGTGCAGCGCTATCTGCACGGAAAGCTCAAGAGCTGGGCTCGGGCCTACGACGGCCGCCTCACCATCTACCAGTACTACAGCGATAACTTCGCCGGCCCGTGGATGTCCGCACCATACACCAAGCAAATGCTCGGCGACCGGAAGTTCCTCCTGGGCTTGGGAGCGGACGGCTTCATGAACCTGCTCTACCCCGATGGCTTCTGGTGGCGAGAGAGCCTGAACGCCTACCTCGCCGGCCGTTCCTTCTACGACGTTTCAATCGACCCGAATGAACTACTCGAAGACTACGCCCGCTCGTACTACGGACCCGACGCCGGGCCCCTGATGGCCAAGTACTACGCAGAGTGGGCAGCGAACCCGGTCCTCGCGAGCCGTAGCCGATCCGGCACCCGGCCCGAGCACCGCAAAATGATCGCCGACCAACGCAGAGACCTCATCGACCCCGCCCTCGCGGCGAGCGCGGACCAACCCGTCTACCGCTATCGGGTCGAGAAGGCGGAGAAGCTGCACCGCATGGCCGAAGAAGTGATGGAGCTCCAGCTGATCGCGATGGAGGTCACTGAGTTGCGCGAGTCGTCCCATCGAGACGCCGCCATCAACCTCCTTGCAACCTCGGACAAGCAACGCGAAGTGGTCCGAGAACTCGCGCGATCCCTGGAGGCGGAAAACGCCGGCATCATGCACTTCGACGACTTCGTCCTGCGCGCGACAGTGCGCCTGCGCGACGAAGCGGGGAAGCTCAAGGAATCGCCGAAGGCCAAACCCAAACCCGCGCCTAAGCCGAAAAAAGCAGCCGCTCCGCGTTCCCCCGCAGAATCGCGTGACGCACCTCCGGACGCTTCTCCGTAATGATCAGGACCTTCGCGAGCGTCGCTCCCAGGTGATAGAAGGGCCAGTCCGTTCCGAAGAGAAGGCGATCCGGGCCAACCTCACGCGTCAGCCGGTCGAGCACCGTGACGCCCTGCCCGTGGATCCCGAGCCACGCGTTCGGGTAACGCCGACCGAGCACCATCGCATCCTCGACGTCGCGCGCACCCGCATGACCCAGCACGAAGTTCACGTTCGGATGCTCTGCGAGCATCGGCTCGTAGCCACGCATCATCGTGAACTGGTGTGCATAACCTGGCTCGATCCCCGCCCGCCCCCCGTGGAGGAACACGACAAGCCCGAGCCGGCCACACTCTTCGTAGATCTCCATCGCCTTCGGATCGTCGGGGAAGTAGCGCTGGCCAGCCGGATGCAGCTTGACCATCCGCGCGCCCCGAGCGGCCTGGCGTCGTAGCTTCTCCCGCCACTCGTCGTCCCCGAGATGGACGGACGCCCCGCGAATGAACCGTTCCTGGGAACCCGACGCATCGATGGCATCCAGCCAGCGGTCCGCGAGATCGTCGCCGAATGGAAGCCCGAACGCGATCGGTAGGATCGCAGCCTTCTCGACACCGACATCATCCATCTCGGCGACCAGGTTCGGCAGCGTCTGCGTCTCGGACGCCGCGCTCCCCCAGAGCAACCGCGCCACCGCGTCGTACCGCAGCGCGCTCAAATCGTCCGCACCGAAGTTGCTGTTGATGTAGACGTCGAGATCCAGATCGCAGCCCGGATCGCTGCCATCACAATCGAGCAGATGCTCAACCCGCTCGGTCCGCGCCTGGAGATCGATGTCGGGAGCGAAGAGGAGCGACATCCCGAGATGCGCGTGGAGATCGATAGCGCGCGGTACGGTGTCGTCCACGAGCCGCAACCGGCCGCGCCCATCCACCTCGAACCACGGCAGTTCCGCCAGGCCCCGGTACCCGTCGTACCGCTGCACGCCGAACGGGCCCTTCCCCGAGGCGATCCGCTCCGCCTCCCGTTGTGCATCGAGGCCGGCGGCGTCTTCTTCGGAGTAGCGCGTTCGATCCACACATCCGGGCGACGACGCCAAACCGAGGAAGAGGAGCTGGCCGAACTGGCGGCGGCTGACGGTTCTCATCGAGCCGGAGTCTCCCCGAATTGGCCCCCGTCGCGCAACTTCCGACCCGTTGGCCGCAACGACGCCTTCGTGCAAGCGTCGGAACCCCTAACAAGGAGGAATCCCCATGCCCATGTCCGACTACATGAAACGGCTTCGTGCCCGGATCGGGCATGAGATGCTGCTGATCCCCACGACCGCCATCCTCACCTTCGACGAGCAGGATCGGGTGCTTCTCGTGCGCCACGGGGACGTCCTGCGCTGGACGACGGCGGGCGGAGCGATCGAGCCGGAGGAGCGCCCGAGCGATGCGGCCGTTCGCGAGATGTGGGAAGAGACGGGGCTGCACGTCGAACTAACCCGCGTGCTTGGGATCTACGGCGGACCGGAGTTCAACACGCGGTACTCCAACGGCGACCTCGTCACGTTCACGATGATCGTCTTCGAGGGCGAGAAGATCGGCGGCGAGGAACGCCCCGACGGCGACGAAACGCTCGAGATCCGCTACTTCGCCCGATCCGAGATCGCGACTCTCGACACCCAGCCCTGGGTGCCCGCGGTGCTGGATGACGTTTTTACGCAACGAGAACGCACGCACTTCGCGCCTCCCACGTGGCACCCGTCTCAGTCGTAGCGAAGAGCGGCCGCCGGCGAGAGCCGAGCCGCCCGCTCGGCCGGGATCGCGGCGCCGAGCACGCACGCCGTCGTACCCAGAAGCCCCCCGAGCAACGCGACACCGATCGTCGGATGAAACTCGAGCTCCCACCCGAGAACGACTGGGATCAACCCTTCGGTGAACGCCACGCCCATCGAAAGTCCCACCAGGATGGCCAACCCAGAGCCCGTGACACCGATCGCGAACGCCTGCGCGAGCACCATCTGTCGGATCTGGGCCCGCGACATCCCCAGCGCCCGCATCGAACCCAGCTCCCGCGTCCGCTCCAACACGTTCGCCGCGAGCGCATCACCGCACCCGAACAACACGACCACCAGCGTCAGAGCTGCGAGCACCCGTACGAAACCGAAGCCCGCACGCACCGCCGCGGCGAACCACTCCGAGAGATCCTTCATGGGTTTCACGTCGAGTCGATACCGGCCCTCGAGCCGGTCCGCGATCCGCCGCCGTACCGCCTCGATGTCCTGTCCCGGCTCGACCAGAACGAAGGCGCGGGTGATCGTCTCGTCCTTCCACTCGCGACGATAGACCTCGCGGCTCAGAATCAGATCGCCACTGGCCACGATCGGAACCGTACGAAGCACGCCTGCAACGGGGAGCTCCAAGAGGCCGGCGGGCGTCGTCACACGGAACGGCTGTCCGACTTCGACGCCGTAGTTGGACTGTAGGTTCGTGTCGACGAGGACGGCTTCGCCCCGCGCGACGCGCTCCAACGCGCCGGACACCGCGCCGGGCTCGAGCGCCCAGTTGCCGAACTCCGGTCGTCGCAGCCGCACGGGGTCCAATCCGAGGATCCCCATCTCCGGCGTCGTGCTCTTCGAGAGAACCGCCGCCCCCACGTCCGCGACGCCGGGAGTGTCCTTGATGAGGTCGATCACCTGTTCGGAAACCACGGGCCGGCCCGCCCCCGTGGCTCCGAGCTCGAATCGGGACTCGACCACCAGGTCTCCGCGCCGGATCCGCATGACCGCGTCGACCACGTACTCCTGAAAGCTCTCGCTCACGCCCGCCATCCAGATAGGGATCGCAATGCCGACCATCAAGACGCCCGCCGCGCCAAGCGCCCGACTCGGCACCCGGCTCTGGTCCTCGACGCCGATGTGAGCCGCAACACCGAACAAGAGCCCGATGGGCTTTGCCACCAAACGAAGCAGGGGCGACAGCAGAAGCGCACCGGTAGCGCCGATCAGAAGCATCGCCGCGCCCACCACGACCGCTTGGGGCAACAGAGAATGCAGGAGCCACACGAGCACGGCGACGAGCGGCAACGCTATCCGCGCGTATCGCTTCATTTTGGAATCCTGTTCCGGGTCTCGCCTGCGGCCCTTGGTGAGCACGGTGATGACGCTTCGGCGCACCGCCTGCACCGCCGGAACCAACGCCGCGACCAGCGCGCTGAGCACCCCGGCGAGTCCGGCCAGGAAGAGCGGCAACGGCCGCAGCGGCACCCACGGGGCGGCAACTGCCTGTTTGAAATTCAAGGACATCGTGTCGGCGACCGGCGCCACGATGATCTGGGCGAAGAGGTAGCCTAACGGCAACCCGACCGCGACGGCCAGGAGGGAGATGAGAAACGCTTCGAAGAGGAGATCCCGAACGAGCTTGGCCCGCGAGGTCCCGAGGGAGCGCATCACGCCCATCTCCCACAGCCGCTCCTGGTAGACGGTCGAGAGCCGGTTTCCCGTCACAAGGATCGCGAGAAGGAGACCCATCCCACCGATCAGGTCGATGACGAGATGGAATGCGGTGAGCGACTCCGCCAGATCCTCGCGCCGATCGACCAGGAGTTCCACCGAGAGGTGCTCGGGCAGGGCACCTCGCAGTCGAGCACCCACGTCGGTCGCCTTCTCCGTGGGATCAATCCTCACGTCGATCTGCGACGCGCCGCCCTCGGCTCCCAGCGACCGCTGCGCGCCAAAGAGATCCATCACGACCAATCGACCGCCGAAAGCCTGCGCAACGGCATCCTCGTCGAGAAGACCACGAAGCGTCCACGTGCGACGCCCGACGGGCAACTCCACCGGGATCCGGTCTCCCACCTCAGCGCCAAGTTCTTCGGCAAGCGACGCTGTGAAGAGCACGGAGTCCGGCTGGTTCAGGAAGATCAGCGGGTCGTGCATCCCGGCAACCTGCGCGCGAGCGCGATAGATTTCGACGGACGATTCGTCGAGCATGTCGACACCGATGATCCGCACCGACATCGGCTCCTCGGCATCGACGTACGCGGTTCCGACCAGCAGGGCCGCCGCCACGTCCACGCCGGGAACCGCACGAACGGTCTCGACGAGCGTTTCGTCCACGACGCCGCCCGAGAGCCCCGTGACCTGCAGGTCGGCCTCCCCCGCCAGTACGTCGAGCGACTCTTCGAAACTCCGAACGAGAGACGCGTTCGAGAGAAGGATGGCCGCGGCGAGAGCGACACCAAGCGCGATCGTCGCCACTGCGATCAGCAGCTGTCCCAGCTGAGGCCGGATCTGGCTCCAGGCGAGTTGAACCTGGTTCACCTCATTCGCCCCGACGACGGAACGGCACGACTTGCCCGTCGGAGGACCGTTCCGCGGGCGCCCCCATCTCTCCCGCCTCACGGACGATCCGTCCATCCTTCATCCGGATGGTGCGGTGGCCATAGGTACCGGCGAACGTGTCGTGCGTGACCATGATGACGGACATCTTGCGCTCCTCGTTCATCCCACGCAGGAGATCGAGGATCCCTCGGCCGCTCGAAGAATCCAGGTTGCCTGTCGGCTCATCTGCAAGGAGCAGCTTGGGCTCGGTGGCGAGGGCCCGAGCGGCAGCAACCCGTTGCTGCTCGCCGCCCGACAGCTCGCTCGGATGGCGCGACCACGCGGACGGTGGAACCCGAAAGGCTTCGAGCAGAGAAGAGGTGCGATCGCGCGCGATGCGCCCCGTCACGCCGATGAGGCCAAGGCGCCAAGACACGTTCTGCTCGACCGTTAGCCGCGGGAGCAGATTGAAGGACTGGAAGATGAAGCCGACGTAGCGAAGCCGAAGGACGCTGAGCTCGGCGTCCTTCATCTGCGCCAGATCGTTCCCGCCTACCAGGGCACGGCCCGAGGTCGGGGCCTCCAGGCCCGCGATGAGATTCAGGAGCGTACTCTTGCCGCACCCGGACGGACCCATCACCGAAACGAACTCTCCCTCGTCGACGCTGAGGCTCACGTCGTTGAGCGCACTGGAGGTGGCGAAGCTGGAGCCGTATTCTTTGGTGACGTTCTCGAGCTGAACGACGGGGCTCATGCGCCTCCCGTTGCTCTCCTCTTCTGCATCGCGTCCTCCGCAGCGACCAGCGGCGCGACTTCGTCCGCCTCAGGCAGCGAGAGGATGTTGCGCAGGTCCTCGACGAACTCGATATCTTTCGCGCCGTGCTGCAGGCGTCGATGCAGCAGAGCCTTGTGGACCTCGTCGGTCACACCCTGCTTCTGTGCAACATCTTTGATCTGGCGCTCGAGGCGCTTGGTCAGATCCCAGAGGTCGGACTCCCACCGATTGAGAACCCAGTGCGCGGTCTCGGGCCGCACTTCGGTGAAGAAAAGGGCTCGAACCGCCATTTCCGAATCTGCGCAGTGGCTGGCGCGCGGCAGATCCTCAAACCAGTCGTCGAAGGCCTCCTCGCCGGGGGTCGTGATCTCGTAGGGCGCGCGACGGGGGTCGACATCATCCTTGTTCGCGACCCGTCGGACGAACCCCTGCTCGACCAACTTCTGGAGCTCGCGGTAGAAGCTTCCGAGGCCGCTGTCCACGCCGCCCCTGCTTCGATACTCCTTGGCCAGTCCATAGCCGTGCTGCGTTCCCTTTCGAAGCATCCCAAGCAGGTGATAGCGAAACATAGGATCTCTTCCCTTATGGATCGTGTTTGAAGTCGCGGCCCTTTGGTCCCGTGACACAAGCCACAGGGAAGCGACGGCCGTCAATAGGTGCACGCCATCTATTGAGCCCGAAGCCCCCGTGCAACCTGCACAAAGTGGCCAATCAGGGCACCGCGAACGGGACCGGGCCCTCGAGGTAAACCGCGCTCGAGTCGGGCAAAGCTACTCGCGCACGCTCTGTTTTTAGGTCGTCCGCAGAATGGACCAGGACCCCGGCTCCACTGATCGAGTACACAAAGTCCTCTATGAATAGCCCGCGGCGAATCTTCGGCGAGTAGGCACATCGCCACTCCTCGAGCGCCCCGCACTGCGTGGCCGTGAGATCGGTGTGATCGGTGTGATCGACCTCCCCGAGAAGCGCGAAACCGCCGGTCGGATCCACCGAGAAGAGCTCCAAGCTGGATCGGAAATCGCCCTCGTACGACACGTACGAGAACGTGAGGAGGCCGCGGACCACCCTTGCCCGGAGAACGCGCAAGAGTGGGCCAGAGTCGGATTCGCGTCGTCCGAGACGTCGAAGACGCGGAGCGCCAGCCCTCGAACGCGACCTTGGTCGTCCGCATCCTGTCCAATCGTGAGCAGATGACTGTCTCCCAGCGGATGCATGTACTCGCTGAATCCCGGGATGTGGAGTTCGCCCAGTAGCTGCGGACGGGTCGCGTCGCTCAGGTCGATCACGAACAGAGGATCGACCTGACGAAACGTGACGATATAGCCACGATCGCCGATGTAGCGAACCGCGAAAATACGCTCGCCCAGCGCGAGGATTCTCGTCATGCCGTTCTCGCTGGCCCCCACGGCCGGAAGGTGCACTGCGCCGCAGGTCGGCGCGATCTCGGTCAGCGAATCATTACGGCTCTCCCACTGCGACGGAAGCCACTCGGCGAGGGCGCTACTCGCGATCGCCGCCTGCGCGTCCTGTTCCCAGGCATCGACCTCGGCGGCGAATTCCTCGACCGTCGCTGGGGGCGTGCCCGAGTAGATGCGATTCCAGAAATCGGGCACGGCGACGGGAAGACCATTTCCTCCCTGCACGACGACGCGAACAATGCCTCCGTGCCGCCGTGCCCCGGTGTAGCCGCCCTCGAAGTACAGTTCACGCACGACGGTCGGTGCGCCGGCTACATCCAGAACGGTCAACTTCGTGAACGTCGGGAGGCAGGGCGCCACGTCTCCGAACAGCGCCGCGTCGACCAGAGGGAGCGGCGGGCCGATGAATCCGCACCCGCCCTCTCCGCCAAAGCGATCCTCGTCGTCATAGACCATCGAGAAGACGACCGCCCTGCCGTCTGCAACGAACATCGAATGCCCGAGACCCCCGATGGGCGTAATGCTCGCGAGTGAAGTCTCCTCGGGCGGCCACGAGTCGACGACGACGAACGCATCTCCGTGGAGAAAGTAGATCCGGTTGCCATCGGTCTCGATGATGTCGGCCTCATCTACGCCTTCGACCTGGACGTTGGTCTCGGTGAAGTCGTCGGGGGCGTCCTCTCCGCCGGGGGAGGCGGATTCCCAGGGCCCGGCTCGACGGGGCCCGGTGATCCGGGTGCGGGTTTCGAAACCCCTCCCCCGCCGCACGCAGCAGCGAAGAACAGCGCTGCCAGGAGCGCCAAGATCGTTCTCAGAGTCGCGTCCGATCGCCTGATCCCGTTTTCCCTCTCGCTAAAAAAGTCGCCGCGTCTCCCCGAAGCCGACTTGACCTGTTCACATTTTTCGAACATATCATTCACAATGTTTGTGAAAACAATCCCCGTAGGCCCGAAAAGGGCCGTGCGGTGATGGCGCGCAAGCCCGCACAAGAGCTCACCGGGGATCGCCAACGGACGATCGGCGACGTGTTCTACGAGACCCGGGTCCTGAAGGGGCGGCATTACTCACTGCGTCGGTTCGCCGACGAAGTGCTCGGCGGCCGGATCGAGCCGGTCATGCTGAGCTACATCGAAAAGGGCGAGCGCTTCCCCAACGAGGATCTGGTGCGCCACGTTGCCGCCGCGCGAAGAGAAGATCCCCAAGCCCTGCTCGCCGTCCTGTGGCGCGACCGGGTTCTCTACGCCATCGCGCGCGAACTCGACCGTGCCTTCGACGCAGAACCCGCCGTCGGCGAAATCAACAACGGAGAACTCGCGGTGCGGCTCAGCCGCGCCGTCGCCGCCCTCCCCGACGACGAGGGTTGGATCTCGCAACGGAACTGGCGCCGAGACTTCCGGCGCGAGCGGAAGAAGACGAAGAAGAAGCGGCCCGCAGCCGAAGAGGCCGCCCTCGACTCCGAAGTCGAAGCTACGCTCCTCGACCACGGCTTGATTGAGATCCACGCCGGTAAGGTGCGCCGACGCGGACGCCACCACCAAGCGGAAACCCGCCGCGAGCGCCAAGCCGTGGCACACCAGTTCGCGCAGCTCTTCGCAAAGGGGCTTCTCGACCGAGTCGCACTCGCGGAGGAGGATACGGGAACGTATCTTCGCAACCACTATCTGAACATCGAACGAAATCGAATTCCGGAGTTCCACGCAGCCCTCGAGGATTCCCTGCGTGAACTCACAGAGCGATTCGCCGCCGACCCGTCGGAGGCGACGGAGTTCATGAACGTTTTGGCTACCGCGACGCCGAGGTGACCGTCATGGATCGAACGAGAAACCGAAGAAACTGGATCGCCGGCGTCGCCGCACTCATCTTCATCGCCTGCGGCGGAAGCGGGTCGACCGGATTAATCCTTCCGGAGACGGCTCTGTTCGACGAAGTGCGTGAGACCGGGGAATGTCGCGACGGGCACGGGACGACCTACTGTTTCGCCGTTGCGGCCGAGACTTCGGGCCTCCCGGACCCGAGCGCGCCCTGCCAAGGCCCCTGCCTCGGATTCGACCCGCTCTACCTGTTCGGAACGACGGGCCTCGCCCCGGATGCCGTCTGCGCGGTGGCCACACGAAGCGACGGCGCGCTGTGGACCCTCGAGGCACCGGCGCCAGTCGGCCTGGACGAGTCGTCGTTCGCGGTCTTCCCGCCGGAAGCCTTCGATCCGGCGGAAGGCCCGCTCGAGGCGGCCCTACTGTGCTTCGACGATCCGCCGGAGTCGCTCCCGAGCACCGCCGAGATGCTCGCAGACGCGGACCCGAGCATCGTCTTCGTCGCGCCGCTGCTCTAGCCGGCAGCAGGCGCGCTGGGCGCGACCAGACCTGATCCTCTTGGACCGGCACCGGGATGGACGTGCTCGAGGTGCTGGCGAACAGCGGCGCGCTCGTCCCCGTTCTCGTACTTACGGGGCTCGACCCGGACGAGGTCGAGATGCCGGCGCTGCGCTCGGGCGTGCAGCAGTTCTTGAAGAAACCGGTCCGGAAGCCTGCCCTGCTCCGTGCTGTGGCCAAACTCCTCGCTACGTCGGACAACGCTGCGGAGGGTTGGTCACCACGGTCCGGCGGGAACTTCGACTGGCAATCGAACCACGCGGTCGGGCACTACCGCCGTTGCCGGCGGCGCACTAGGCACCCAGGATCAGCCCGCTCGTAGGCACACCGGTGCCCGCAGTCACGAGAATGTTCTCGAGATCCTCAACCTGATTGACGGCGGTTCCTCGGATCTGCCGTACGCCTTCGGCCACGCCGTTCATCCCGTGAATGTACGCCTCGCCGAGCTGACCGCCGTGGGTGTTCGTCGGAAGCCGCCCGCCCATCTCGAGGTGATCGTCGCGCACGAAATCCTTCGCCTCACCGCGGCCGCAAAACCCGAACTCCTCGAGCTGCGAGAGCACAAACGGCGTGAAGTGATCGTAGAGCACGGCGGCCTTGATGTCGTCGGGCCCGAGCCCCGAGGTCTCCCAGAGTTCGCGAGCGACGACGCTCATCTCCGGCAGCCCGGTGAATCCGTCTCGGTAGTAGCTCGTCATCATGTGCTGCTGCGGCCCGGCTCCCTGCGCCGCCGCGCGGATCAGGACCGGCTTCTGCTTCAGATCCTTCGCGCGCTCGGGGCTGGTCACTACGATCGCCTGTGCACCGTCGCTCTCCTGGCAACAGTCCAGAAGACGGAGCGGCTCCACGATCCAGCGCGAGTCCCGGTGATCGTCCAACGTGATCGCCTGCTCGTAGAACCAGGCCTTGGGATTCGTCGCGGCGTGCTTTCGGTCGGCGACCGCCACTCGACCGAAGTCATCGGTGGTTGCGCCGAACTCGTGCATGTACCTCTGGGCGAACATCGCCACCCACGACGCCGGCGTGACCAGGCCGAACGGCGCGTACCAGTCGAACTGAGTGCCCTCGGCCGTGGGGACCGAGACCCGGTTCTGCACGCCCGCACCAAAGCGTCGCCCGGAGCGCTCATTCATCGCGCGGTAACACACGACGACGTCCGCGACTCCGGTCGCCACCGCCATCGCCGCCTGGAGCGTCGTCGCACACGCCGCGCCGCCGCCGTAGTGGATGCGGCTGAAGAGCCGCAGTGCACCGAAGCCGAGATTCCTCTGCACCTGGATCTCGGGATTGTTCTCCATCGTGAAGACGGACATCCCGTCGACGTCGCCGGGCGCGAGGCCCGCGTCTTCGAGCGCCTCGCGGATGGCCTCACCGGCCAGCTGCATCTCACTGCGGCCGGAGTTCTTCGAAAACTCCGTCGCGCCGATGCCGACGATCGCCGCCTGGTCCTTAAGTCGATTTCCCATCTGAACGAGCCTCCGGCCGGGCTTCTAACGATGGAAGGGCGCGAGCGCGAACGGTCGGAGAGTCCCGATGCCGAACGCTATGACCCCGACACCGGGTCCAGCTGGACAAGAAGCCCCGCATCCCCTTGCCGCACCGGGAAAACCCGAACCGGCCGGCGGATGGGGGGCGCCACCGGCGCGCCGGTCCGTACATCGAGCTTGCCTCCGTGAAACGGGCACTCGAGTACGCTCCCACGCAGGACGCCAGGCGCGAGGGCAACGCCCGCGTGCGGACATTGATTCGTGATCACGGACGGCTCTCCGCCGGCGTTGCACAGAAGCAACTCGTGCCCTTCTACCTCGAACGCGGAGACGCGCCCCTCCGCCGGCATCGCGACCGGGACCGAGGCCCAGCGCGCCTCGTCAGCCACGACCATCCGCGCCTTCGCCGAGGTAATGCATAAGCGTGTCGTGGAAGTGCAGGATCCGAATCTCCTGCGCACCGAGGTGCAGGTTCCGAAACGCACGGGAGCGCATCCCTCGCTGGATGCGCGGGAGATTGTAGAGATCTTCGTCGAGGAGATTGCCACCGTCACATCGACCGTCGAACCGGTCGCCGGCCGCCTCCTTCAGGATGAGCTTCTCCGGGCGTGGCACGGGCTGGTCCGGCGTATTCACGAGATTCCAGAAATCGAAGAGCATCTTGTTCGGGTCGTCGGGGTGCGGACGGTGCGTGAACACCCACACAAACATCGAGTGGGTGTTGAACGTCACGTTCGGGAAGATCGTGTAGTGGAAGTCGTCGCACATCTGCGACTCGTTCAACGCGGAGAAATCGGCTCCGACCGCCGGACCGATTCCCCGGATCGAATCTGCGAACGCCTTCCGTGCGTCCTGGGTATTCCCGTTGAAGTTGTCGACGTCGACGCCGACGCGCTTGAGGAACATCTCCTTCATGCCCGGCGTGACCGTTCCCGCGCCGCGGTGGCGGGGGCTGGCCTGGATCTCCGGGAAGATCATGCGGGTGTGCTTTTCGTAGCAATCGTACTGGGTATTCACGTCGTCCGAGAACTCGAGTGTCCACGTGTGCGTCGCCGCGATGTGGTACGCCTCGTTGAACGCGTCGACACTCGTCTTCCAGTTGCAGTCGATCTCGATCGTGCTGTCGAACGCGACCTTCCAGCGCTCGAACCCGTACGGGTCGAGGTGATGCGGAACGATTCCGAGGTACTCGTGAAGAGGCTCGATGTCGGGATCGAGACTCAGGAAGACGAAACCGGCCCACGTCTCACAGCGCACCGGCTGCAGGCCCAGCTGATCTTTCGGAACGCCTTGGGGAAAGCACTCGGCGTCGAGCGCCTTCAAGAGCCGACCGTCGACGTCGTACTCCCATCCGTGAAAAAGACACGAGAAGCGCTCTGCGTGTCCAATTCCGGGCTCCCGCAGCCGGTTGCCCCGGTGCATGCAAACGTTGTAGCGGGCGGCCAGACTCCCATCGGCCTGCCGAATGACGAGCACCGACTCCGAACCGATCTCGAACGTGAAGTAATCCCCCGGGTTGGGGGCGTCCGAGGCACGACCGGCGAGCAGCCATACGCGCGTCCACATCCGATCCCACTCGAGGGCTGCAAACTCGGCGCTGGTGTAACGATCCTTCGGCACAGGCGCGTAGCTCAGCGCGGGATCGGGGGCCTTCTCCATCGGGGTCGGTCGCATCCCCAAAAGGTCGCAACTCCCTCTCGCCGGGTCAACGCCGACCGCCCATGCGAGAGCTCGCTGCGGCCGCGCCGCCGATCGAGTCTCCCGGATCGGCCAGCCCCTCTTCCCCCGACTTCGTCCCGCCCGACCCCCGAAACCCGCGGGAGCGTGAAGTGGAACGTGCCCCCAGCGCTGAGCCGACTCTCGGCCCAGATGCGACCACCGTGACACGTCACAATCTCGTGGCAGATGGCGAGACCGAGGCCCACCTGCAATCGCAGGCGGATCTCCGTCGTGGACGAGTTGGGCCCCGGCGAGAATTGATCGAGGATCCACTCCATTGTGGGGGATTCGGGCCCGGCGCTGCGTGGCTCGACGGCTGTCCCTCGGCTCACCCGAAGCTCCTATCAGGGACCGGGGGGCCCATGAAGTGGGGCGACTCTCCCGTCAGTCGGAGAGTCAAAGTATTCGCAGATTCATGCGCCACCCGCCTCCCGTGAGTGCCGCACACATGGAACCATGCAGGGCCATATCCCCCCTTCGAACGGAGACGCCGTGAGACGAATCCTCGTCATCGATGCAGGTCCCAAGTTAGCCGACGGCATTCGCCACGAACTCGCCAACCTCCAGCGCGAGGGTCGCGTGCGGGTTGCATCAGATCGCGACGGAGCCCTGCAGGAGCTCGAAGCGGGTCGCTACGACGCGGTCGTATGCGCCATTTACCCGACCGGCCTCGATGGGGGGAAGATCCTCTCGCACATCCACGGCAGCTCCCCCACGACCGTACGCATCGCCGTCGCGGAGAAGGTCGAAGCGACGATGCCGAGCGTCTCCACCGCACATCGCTTCATCCCTCGTCACACATCGCCGGCGGAGATGCTCGAGGTCGTGGATCGGTGCTGCAATTTGCAAGGCTTGCTCGTGAGCCCCTCGGTTGCGCGGCTTGTCAGTTCCGTCGGCACCCTTCCGCCCATTCCACATCTCTATGCGCAGCTCATCCAGATGCTCTCGGATCCCGAAGTCGGTCTTCGCGATCTGGCGCAGGTCGTCGAAAGGGACACGGCGATCGCCGATCGCATCCTTCATGTCGCGAACTCCGCATTCTTCGGTCTGCCCCGCCAGGTCAAGACGATCGAACAAGCGCTGAACTACACCGGCGTGAATACCGTGAAGAGCCTCGTCCTCTCAGCCGAGGTCTTCCGTTCGTTCTCCGACGACAGCGGCGCCTCCCGGCTTCCTCTCGACGAGAGGCAAGACCACGCGCTTCTCACGGCGAACATCGCGCGCCGGCTTCCCGCAGACCGTGACACCGCCGAGGAAGCGTTCACCGCAGCCCTCCTGCATGACGTCGGGAAGCTCGTTCTCGCCTCCCGGCTCCCCGAGGAGTTCATCGAGAACGTGGCAGCCGTCATCGAGCAGCAGAGACCGGTCGAGAGCATCGAACAGGACCGATACGGCGTAAGCCACGCGGAGGTCGGCGCCTACCTCCTCGCCCTGTGGGGGCTCCCCGAGACCATCGTGGAAGCGGTCGCGCATCACCACTCACCCATGCGAGTCGCGCACGAATCCTTCGAACTCCTGGACGCTGTCCATCTCGCCAACCATCTCGCCCTCGAGCAGAGCGGCGAAAGCTCCGCCGATGCCAAGGCGGACGCGCGACTCGACCCCCAGTACGTCGATGCCCTTCAACTCGAGGAACGAATCCCAGAGTGGCGCGCGATGGCCGCCGAACAGGCCGGAACCGACCAGGCCGGATAGCCATCCGCTTCGTTCCGCGGTAGGAACCGTTCGAGCGGGCCGGTGTCCGGCCGAGCCGCCGAGGGAACGAGGCACGATCGATGGACGGCGAGACGAACGAAGACGCGCTGACGTCGGCGCGAGAGTGGATCGACGAAGCGCAGCGCGTGGTGGTGCTGACGGGCGCCGGAATCTCGACGGACTCCGGCATCGCGGACTTCCGCGGTCCCAAAGGGTTGTGGACCAAGAATCCGGAAGCCGAGAAGGCCGCAACCCTACACCACTACGTCGGCGACCCCGACATTCGAAAACGCGCCTGGAAGAACCGCCTCGACTCTCCGATGTGGCAAGCGGAACCGAACACGGGCCACCTGGCATTGGTCGAACTCGAACGCAGAGGCAAGCTCGACACGTTGATCACCCAGAACGTGGATGGGCTTCATCACAAGGCCGGAACGTCCCCGGAGATCGTCGTCGAGATCCACGGCAACGTCCGTGAGGTCGGGTGTCTCGACTGCGGCGAGCGAGCCCCGATGGAGCGCGCGCTCGACCGCGTCCGCTCGGGCGAAGAGGACCCGGCGTGCCGCACCTGCGGCGGCATCCTCAAGTCCGCAACCATCTCGTTCGGCCAGGGACTCGTCGCGTCCGACCTCATGCGCGCCGAACGAGCCGCGCGGTCTTGCGATCTCATGATCGCAATCGGGACGACGCTGGCGGTCTTTCCCGTTGCCGGGGTCGTGCCGACGGCCAAGGAGTCCGGCGCCAGAGTCGTCATCCTGAACGCGCAGCCGACCGAGATGGACGGCCTCGCCGACGCCGTGCTCCGCGGCCCCATCGGAACGTTGCTACCGCAGCTGGTGGGAACCGCGGACCTTCAGTAGGTCCGCCTGCATCTCGCGCGCCGTCTGCGTCGAACGGTAGGGGCTCCAGCCCGGAGGCTGCAGGAGATACGACACGGAGTCGTGCCACGTCTCCGCGTTCCGCGCGTCGCAGAACATTGCCGCCCATTCATGAAACGCGATCTTCACGGGGTGGAAGGTGTGGATGTTCTTTGTGAGGCCGTAGTCGACCGGCTCACTCTCCGGCTCGAAGCTGTCGAACAGGCGATCCCACACGATCAGGATGCCACCGTAGTTACGATCGAGGTACCGCACGTTCCGACCGTGATGCACCCGGTGATGCGAGGGTGTGTTCAGGAACGACTCGAGCGGGCCCAGCCCACCGATGAGCTCCGTGTGAATCCAGAACTGGTAGATCAGACTGACGGACTGGGCGAAGACGATCGCCAGTGGATCGAATCCGATCAACGCGAGCGGCACCCAGAAGATCGGCCCGGTAAACGGTGTGGTCCAGCACTGGCGCAGCGCGGTCGACAGGTTGTAGCGAGTGCTCGAGTGA
Organism: Candidatus Binatia bacterium; assembly: GCA_029243485.1. Taxonomy (NCBI): domain Bacteria; phylum Candidatus Binatota; class Binatia (SeqCode); species Binatia bacterium. The sequence goes on from JAQWRY010000062.1 coordinate 120,805, forward strand.
TGGTTCACGTGCCCGGCCCAGAGCATCCGGACCTCGTGGTGCATTCGGTGAAACCAGTAGTAGCAAAAGTCCTCGCCCACGAGCAGCAGCGGAAGAGTCCACCAGGTGAAGTCGACCTGTCCGATCGCGAGCATCGAGGCGGCGTCGTACACGACGAAAGCCCACGCCTTGGCGAACAGACCCACCACGACGTTGCCCACGCCCATCGACAGACTCGCAAACGTGTCTTTGGTTTCGTACCCCCGCACCTTGCGGCTCGCCGTGAGGATCGACTCGAGGACGATCAGTGCGATGAAACCGGGAACGGCGAACGCGATGAGCATCGACATCAGGCCACGCCCTCCAACTCCAACCGCGCCCAACGCTCGAGCGCCTCGAGTGCGGGCTCCTCCCGATCGAGGTCCGGCAGGACTGCGGAACCGAGCGCCGCGCCCTGCATCGTGTTGAGCAGAACATCGACGACGGCATCGAAGCGATCATTGCCGGCGGCCTGTTGCGCAAAGAGTCCGCGAGCGACGAGACGCAGATTGTCGCGGTGGGCGCGAAGGGCCGGCTCGATTGCCCCGCGCAGTTCGGCATCCGTACGGGCGGCCACGTAGAGCTCAAACGCGGCTTGCAGCCGGGGCTCGGCGAACGTCTGCCGCAGGAGGCGGATCGCGCCGCTCAGCCGGCCCCCCGGGTCTTGCGCCGCGAGCTTGGAGAAAGACCGCCGGTAGTCCTCCACCATCGTCGCGAAGAGATGCTCGACGGCCGCGCTCAGCAGCTCGACCTTCGATGCGAAGTGCTTGAAGAGAGCGCCCTGCGAGACGCCGGCGCGCTGCCCGATCTCGGTTGTGCTGGAACCGGCGTGACCCCGATCGACCAGGCATTCGACCGTCGCGTCGAGGATTTTCCGGCGGGTCGCCCGGCTTCGCGCCTGCTTAGGTGCCCTGCGCGATTCGACCGGCTGCACCACCGTCTTGACCATCATGTTGCCTAGACTAGCTTTTTCATTAAAACGTGACAAGTCACTTTCTTTAAGAGAGACCATATTGACTCAGCGCGTCTTCCAACGTACGCTTCAAACACGTGATTGAAGCACCTGGCTGAGTTCTCGGAGGTACCCTTGCGACAAATCGACACCAAAGACCGGCTCTTGGAAGCCGCCGAGCGCCTGTTCGCGAGCGGAGGACTCTCGCGTACGTCGCTGCGCGCCATCACCTGCGAAGCCGGGGTGAACGTGGCGGCGGTGCACTACCACTTCGGCTCCAAGGACGAGCTCCTGGTGGAACTCGTCCGTCGCCGCATCGCGCCGATGAACGAAGAGCGCCTCGCCCGACTCGAGGAAATCGAGAGCCGCCACAGCGAGGGCGCCCTCCCCCTCGACCCGGTACTGCGGGCGTTCATCGAGCCGGCCTTCCGCTTCCGGACCGAGATGAGCGGCCAAGAACAACTCGGGCGCTTTTTCGGGCGCCTCTACTCCGAGCCCGAAGAGATCCTCGAGTCGACCCTGCGGGAGATCTTCGAGGATATCGCAAAACGCTTCCGCGCCGCTTTCGCACGCGCGGTTCCCGGGCTGCCCGACAGCGAACTCGACTGGCGGTTCCACTTCCTCATCGGTGTCGTGGTGCACACACTGATGGGGCGACGTGAGATGGACACCCCCAACGACGGAACCGCACCCGATCACGAAGTGATCGATCGCGTCGTCGCCTTCACGGCGGCGGGACTCAGTGCTCCGGTGGAGATCGGCCAGTGAAGACACGCATTCCAATGAAGATCCTTCTTCCGATCGTCATCGTCGCCATCGGCGGTGTCGGCGCGACCGTGCTCGTCGCGGCGCGCGCCAAGGTCGAAACGAAGCCGCCGTCGCTGACCGCACCGCTCGTCCGAGTGCGTACGGTGACTCCCACGACCGTGCAGCTCGACGTGTGGGGTCAGGGCACCGTTCAACCTCGGACGGAAAGCAACCTCGTTGCGGAAGTCGACGGACGCGCCCTCTGGGTTTCGCCCGACCTCGTGAGCGGTGGCTTCTTCGAGGAAGGCGATCCGCTGATCCGCATGGACACGACCGACTACGAGCTTCACGTCGCCCGAACCGCTGCGACCGTGGAGAGTTCTGCGAGCCGGCTGTCGCTCGCGCGGAAGACGCTCGCGCGGAACCAGACGCTCGCGAAGACCGGCGCCATCAGCAAACTCGAACTCGACGATGCGGAGAACAACGCCCGCGTCGCCGAAGCCGTGCAACGCGAGGCCGACGCCGCGTACCAGCAGGCCCGTCGCAACCTCGACCGTACCGAGATCCGCGCGCCGTTCGATGGCCGTGTCCGCTCCGAGAACATCGACGTCGGACAGTTCCTGTCCAAGGGCGCAGCCATCGCGAAGGTCTACGCCGTCGACTTCGCCGAAGTCCGCCTCCCGCTCGCCGACGCCGACCTCGCCTTTCTGGACCTCGATCTCGCAAATCGCCGGGACAAGAGCGCCGAGTCGGGCCCCGCGGTCGAGCTGAGTGCCAAGTTCGCCGGCCAAGACCGGCAGTGGACGGGCCACGTGACCCGCACCGAGGGCGAGATCGACCAGCGCAGCCGGATGGTCCATGTGATCGTCCGCGTCGAGGACCCCTACGGGGCCGCCGTCGATGATGGCGGCGCTCCCCTCGCCGTCGGGCTCTTCGTCAACGCGACCATCGCCGGCCGTGAATTGCCCGGTGCAATCGTCCTCCCTCGTGCGGCCATGCGCGGCGCAGACCGCGTCCTCGTGGTCGATGCCGAAGACCGCCTCGCCGAGCGCAAGGTCGAGGTCGCTCGCAAGCTTCGCGACGAAGTCATCCTCTCCAGCGGACTCGAGGCCGGAGACCGCGTGCTTCTCTCCACCATCGAAGGGGCAACTAGCGGCATGAAGGTACGCGTCGTCGAGGACGCCGCGTGAAGGCCGCAATCGCGTGGTTCGCTCGCAACTCGGTTGCGGCGAACCTTCTGATGCTCGTGATCGTGGTCGGCGGACTCCTCGCGCTGCCCCGACTGAAGATGGAGATCTTTCCCGCCGTCGAGGCGGATCTCGTCCTCGTAACAGTCCCCTACCGGGGCGCCTCCCCTTCCGAAGTCGAGAAGGGCGTCTGCATCCGCGTCGAAGAGCGCATTCAGGGCATCGAGGGAATCGAGCGCCTCGACTGCACTGCGTCCGAGGGCATGGGGCTCATCATGGCCGAGGTCCACGCGTGGGCCGACACCGACGGGGTGCTCGACGACATCAAGACCGAGGTCGACGCGATCGACACCTTCCCCGCCGAAACCGACAACCCGATCATCAAGCGCGCGACGATGCGCGCCCGCGTGATCAACGTCGCGGTCTACGGCGATGTCGGCGAGCGCACGCTGCGCGAGTACGGCCAGAAGGTCCGCGACGACATCGCAGAGCTACCCGGCATCACGGTCGCGAAGCTTCGCAATACGAGAAACTACGAGATTTCGATCGAGGTCTCCGAGTCGGACCTCGGACGCCACGCGCTGACCTTCGATGACGTCGTTGGGGCCGTGCAGCGCTCGTCCCTCGACCTCCCTGCCGGCTCGATCAAAACCAGCGCCGGCGAGATCTCCCTGCGGACCAAGGGCCAGGCGTATTCCGCCCGGGACTTCGAGAACATCGTCCTCGTGGCGAGTTCGGACGGCAGTCGCGTCCTCGTCGGCGACGTCGCCCGTGTCATCGACGGCTTCGAAGACACCGACCGTTGGGCGATCTTCGATGGCCAGCCCTCTGTGATGATCCAGGTGTACCGCGTGGGCGACCAGGGTGCGCTCGATGTCGCCGCACAGGTGAAGAAGTACATCGGCGAGGCTCAGGCGTCCCTTCCTCCGGGCCTCTCCGTCACCACATGGCAGGACGAATCGGTCTACTTGCGCGCCCGACTGAACACGCTGCTCGCCAATGGCCGGCTCGGGTTCTTCCTGATCTTCGGCGTGCTCGCCATGTTCCTGCGACTCCGCCTCGCATTCTGGGTGGGCCTCGGCGTGCCCATCGCGATGCTCGGAACCTTCATCGCCCTGCCCTGGTTCGACGTCTCGATCAACCTACTGTCGTTGTTCGCGTTCCTGGTCGTCCTCGGAATCCTCGTCGACGATGCGATCGTCGTCGGCGAGAACATCCATACGCATCAAGAAAAGGGTGAAGACCCGGTCGAGTCCGCGATCGAGGGCGCGCAAGAAGTCGCGGTGCCGGTGACGTTCGGCGTGCTCACGACCATCGCCGCGTTCTCGCCGCTCCTGATGATCCCTGGCGACATGGGCAAGATGACACGACAGATTCCCATCGTCGTGATCACGGCCCTGGTCTTCTCGTTCATCGAATCCAAGATGATTCTTCCCGCCCACCTCGCGCACGCGCGCGCTCGCGGCAACAAGTCGGGCGCGTGGTCGTCCGCCAAGTGGAAGCGCTTCCAAGCCGGCGTCGTGAACGGCCTCGAACGATTCACCAAGGGACCCTATGCTCGGTTCCTCCAGCTTTCCGTCGACTGGCGGTACTCCACGGCAGCCGCCGGGGCGGCCCTCCTCCTCATCACAGCGGGCCTCGTAGGTGGCGGCTGGGTGCGATTCCACTTCATGCCGGCGATCGAGGGCGACAACGTCGTCGCTTTCGTCACCCTGCCCCAGGGAACGCCCGCCGACGTGACGGCGAAGGCCATCAAGCAACTCGAAGCAAGCGCCGACGCGGTACGAGCGGAACTCGACGGCGCCGAGGTCGTGAAAGAAGGCAGCGTCTTCCACCACACCCTGTCCAGTGTCGGCGAGCAGCCCTACCGGAAGCGACAGGAACGGGAGTCGAGCGGATCGCTCGCCGGCGGCGCCAACGAACCCCACACGGGAGAGGTCAACATCGAACTCGCCCCGTCGGAAACACGCGGCGCCACCAGCCTGGAGGTCGCGAACCTCTGGCGAGAAAAGACTGGAGCGATTCCCGATGCGGTCGAGCTCGGCTTCACGTCAGCGATGTTCGACGCGGGAGAGGCTCTGCACGTCGAGCTTCGCGGCCAGGATGGGGACGGACTTCGCGACGCTGCGGCCGCGGTTCGGCGGCGTCTCGAGCAGTATCCCGGCGTCTACGACGTCACCGACTCCTTCCGAGGTGGAAAGCAGGAGGTCGCGCTCTCGATCCGCGACTCCGCGGAGGCCCTCGGGCTCTCACTGCAGGATCTTGCGCGGCAGGTTCGTCAGGCCTTCTACGGCGACGAAGCCCAGCGGATTCAACGAGGCCGCGACGACGTCCGCGTAATGGTTCGTTACCCCCGCGAAAGCCGGCGATCGCTCGGCGACGTCGAGCAGATGCGTGTTCGAATGTCGGACGGCACTGCGGTGCCGTTCTCCTCCGTCGGCGACTATGAGCTCGACCGAGGCTACTCCACCATCTACCGCGCCGACCGGCGGCGCATCGTGTCGGTCACAGCCGACGTCAACCCTAACGTCGCCAGTCCGAACGACATCGCGGCCGACCTGAGCAAGAACGTACTTCCCGCCCTCCTCGCAGACTTCGAGGGCATCACCTACGCGATGCAGGGCGAGCAAGCCGAGCAGGCGGAGTTCGGCACCTTCATGCTCCGTGGATTCGGCATCGCGATGCTCGTCATCTTCGCACTCCTCGCAATCCCGCTCGGCTCGTACGTGCAGCCCCTCATCATCATGACGGCGATTCCCTTCGGGATGGTCGGTGCGATCTTCGGCCACCTGATCATGAACTGGGACCTGAGCATGTTTTCCGTGATCGGCATGGTCGCCGTATCGGGCGTCGTCGTGAACGACAGCCTGGTTCTCGTGGACTACGTGAACCGCATGCGCGCGAAAGGCCTCACCCCTGTCGAGGCGGTTCAGCAGGCGGGCATGTCGCGCCTCCGCCCGATCATCCTCACCTCGCTCACGACGTTCGCCGGACTGAGCCCTCTTCTTGCGGAGCAGAGCGTACAGGCGCAGTTCCTGATCCCGATGGCCATCTCGCTCGCCTTCGGCGTTCTCTTCGCGACCGTCGTAACGCTCGTACTCGTGCCGACCGCGTACATGATCGTGGAAGACGCAAATCAGTTTCTGGCGGGCCTCCGCGGCGCGAAGGAGGACTCTGCCGGCGGCGAGGACCCGACTCCCGCGCACTGAGGGTTTCTAAGGCGTTGAACATCGGTTGATGTAAACGGGGCAGCCTGCGAAACGAAGCACATGTCACAGCGCATAAACGACCTCGGACAGCCGATCGGCATTCCGGTTTCGAACTGGACCCGACGCCCCCTCCCGTCCAAACAAGCACTCGAGGGCCGGCTCTGTCGGCTTGAGGTACTTCGGGCCGACGAACACGCCGCGCGCCTGCACGAGCAGAACCTCGCCGACATCGAGGCTCGAGGCTGGACGTACCTCCCTTACGGCCCGTTCGCGTCGCTGGCCGACTACACCAAGTTCCTGCAGTTAGCCGAGTCCCAAGAAGACCCGATCTTCTACGCGATCATCGATCGGGCCTCCGGCGAACCCGTCGGCGTGGCAAGCTACCTCCGAATCGACCCGGCGATGGGTTCGATCGAAGTCGGACACCTCCGGTACACCCCGGCGCTGCAGCAGACACCCGCCTCCACCGAGGCGATGTACCTGATGATGCGCCACGTCTTCGACGATCTCGGCTACCGCCGATACGAGTGGAAGTGCGATAGCCTGAACGCCCCCTCCGTCGCCGCCGCGCGCCGGCTCGGATTCCAGTTCGAGGGAACGTTCCGGCAGGCCGCCGTCACGAAGGGCCGCAACCGTGATACCTCCTGGCTATCGATCGTCGACAGCGAATGGCCCGGCATCCGAGACGCCCTCGAGGGCTGGCTCGCACCGACGAACTTCGACGAGTCGGGCGGGCAGAGACGACCCCTGGCCGAGCTGATGCCGGGCTCACCGTCGTAACAGCCGGCCCAGTCGCACGAGACCGCCAGGGCCGATCAGGACCAGAGCACGAACCCGCTCCAATCGTACTGTCGAGCGAACGCGACCAACACGAGCGCATTGGCCGCAACGACCCCTGCGACCAGGAAAATCCAGGGAACGGGACTCCCTCGGCCGTTCAAAGAACGGAGCGGAGGCAGGATTGCGATGGCGAGCGCGGGGAACCCGGAAAGAAAGTACCTGCCGTGAACACCGGCTGCCCAGTCGTGCTCCGCCGGTGTCCAAGTCGCGAGGGCTGCGATCACAGCCGCGAGAAAAACGGAGACGAACACAACCGCACCAACGACTCGTTGCATCGGCGTCGGCCTCCACCGCCGACCGTCCAACGCCACAGCAAGCAGGAGCATGCGTGGCGCGTAGACCAGCTTCACGACCCCGAGGCCACCAGTTGCCCCCAGAAGGAGAACCACAACAGCTGCGCACCCGCGGGGATCGGCCCCTGTTCATCACGTCCCCACAAGAGCGGCAATCGCGGTGCCTGCTGCCGGTGGACACCCCGCCGCCGCCGCCCTTCGACTCCGAGACTTGGGCTGCCCTGCACGATCGGGGCGCGGGATCCAAGACCGGAACTGGGGAACACCGCCCCGACAAGGAGGCGATGCGGACGCCCAAGGCCCCGGAAGATGGACCGTAGGGCGCGGGAATCAGCAAAAAGCTCCCGTCCCTGCCTGCAGACCAACAAGACCCACCGAAGCCCCCCCAACGAGGCGCGACTAGAGTGACGATTAAACAAACCGCCGAGACTAACCAACGTCCCTACTGATTTCGCCCGGCCTGCCTGGAGTTTCTGCCCTTCCCTGGGCCCGGATGCCGCGCTATGCAAAAGGGGTAGAAGGCCACCTTTAGATGGTGGCCATAAACCGAGAGCTTCGGTTATATTGCGTCCTTCCCGCAAGCGACCGAGATTGCACAAACTACCCGATCAGCAAAGGAAACCAGCGATGAGCAACGCCCGGAACGCCCACGTCGAGAAGTGGGTCAACGAAGTCGCGGAAAAGACCCAGCCTGACAACATCGAGTGGTGCGACGGCTCCGAAGAGGAGCGTGAGCGCCTCACTCAGCTCGCCGTGGACCAGGGCATCCTCACTCCGCTGAACCAGGAGAAGCGGCCCGGCTGCTACATTCATCGCTCCGACCCCAAGGACGTCGCGCGCGTCGAGCACCTCACGTTCATCTGCTCGCGCGAAGAGAAGGACGCCGGCCCCACCAACAACTGGATGGCGCCGAAGGACGCGTACGACAAGCTCGGCAAACTCTTCGGCGGCTCCATGAAGGGCCGCACGATGTACGTCGTGCCGTACGCCATGGGACCCCTCGGCTCGCCGATGACGAAGATCGGCGTCGAGATCACCGACAGCGTTTACGTCGTCCTCAACATGCGCATCATGACTCGCATGGGCAGCGGCGCGCTCGACATGCTCGGCGACTCCAACGACTTCAACCGCGGCCTTCACTCCACGCTCGACCTCGACCCGGAGAAGCGGTTCATCTGCCACTTCCCCGAGGACAACACGATCTGGTCGTGCGGCAGTGGCTACGGCGGCAACGTGCTGCTCGGCAAGAAGTGCCTCGCGCTTCGCATCGGCTCCTTCCTCGGCAAGACCGAGGGTTGGTTCGCAGAGCACATGCTGATCCTCGGCGTCGAGAGCCCGGAAGGCGAGAAGACGTTCGTCGCTGCCGCGTTCCCGAGCGCCTGCGGCAAGACGAACTTCGCAATGATGGTCCCGCCCGAGCAGTACAAGGGCTGGAAGATCACGACCGTCGGTGACGACATTGCGTGGATGCGCGTCGGCGACGACGGCCGCCTCTGGGCAATCAACCCCGAGAACGGCTACTTCGGTGTCGCGCCGGGAACGTCGAACAAGTCGAACCCGAACGCACTGAAGTCCGTCGCGAAGAACACGCTGTTCACCAACGTCGCCACCACGCCCGACGGCGACATCTGGTGGGAAGGCATGGACGGCGAAACGCCCGAAGAGCTCACCGACTGGCGCGGCAACCCCTGGAAGAAGGGCTCCAAGGAAAAGGCAGCCCACCCGAACAGCCGGTTCACCGCCCCGATGGAGAACAACCCGGTCCTCGATTCGGCCGCCAATGAGCCTGCCGGCGTGCCGATCTCCGCCATCATCTTCGGTGGGCGTCGCAGCACGACCGTGCCCCTCGTTCTCGAGAGCTTCAACTGGGCACACGGCGTCTACCTCGGCGCGACGATGGGCTCCGAGACGACCGCGGCCGCAACCGGCGCCGTCGGCGTCGTCCGGCGTGACCCGATGGCCATGCTGCCCTTCTGTGGCTACAACATGGGCGATTACCTCGGCCATTGGCTGAACATGCAGAAGAACATCGGCAAGCCGCCGCGCATCTTCCAGGTGAACTGGTTCCGCCAGGACGCCGACGGCAAGTTCATCTGGCCAGGCTTCGGCGAGAACATGCGTGTTCTCAAGTGGATCATCGATCGCGCCGCCGGTCGTGTCGCCGCTCGCGAGACCCCGCTCGGTTGGGTCCCCGACGAGGGACAGATCGATGTCAGCGGTCTCGATCTCTCGGCCGAGGCCATGAAGGATCTCACCGAGGTCGACCCGGCCGCATGGAAGGCCGAGTTCGAGCTTCAGAGCGATCTCTTCGACAAGGTCGCGGGCTCGATGCCCGAAGCGCTGAAGCTGCAGCGCGAACTCTTCCTGTCCCGCCTGTAGAACCGGATTCGAGGAGAGATGCGCGGGCCTCCGCGCGTCTCTCCTCTCCGCTTCCCTTCAGAAGGTCTGGCCGAAGGCCAGATAGACCAGCGCAGTTTCCTCTTCGCTGAAACCCACGTCGATCCGCGCGACCAGCGCCTCGGACAAACTGATCCGTACGCCACCGCCGTAGTCCCATCGGTAGCGATTCACTTCCGCCCGCGCGGACTCGCCCTCTTCTTCCCGAATCGCCTGGTCGCTGATGAACACCCGGCCGGTATCGCCGAAGGCAACGCCACCGATACGCACGCGCCAGAGGTTGAAGAAGTCGAAGTCGGCGATTGGAAAGCGGACCTCGGTATTCACCACGACGCGCCCCGTCCCGTAGAAGCGGTGCGGGAAGAAGCCTCGTAGCGTATCGTCCCCGCCGAGCTCGGCCATCTCCCAGTAGGGCACCGCCTGATCCGGGCCAAGGATCTGCTCCCCGTTCGCCCGCGCAGCAAGCGTGAGGTTGTCGTCGAAGAAGGAGTAGACGAAGCCCAGGTCCCCGATGAACTGCGTGTACTCGAAGTCGCTCCCGAGGTCGCGATTCGTGTGGAGGGCCTTCAGGATGAGTCGCCAGCCCTCGGTGGGGTTGAAGATGTCGTCGCGCGAGGTCCAGACGAGCGAAAGCGCGAGAGGACTCACGTCGCCCCCCTCGATCCCAGTGAGGGCGGGGAACTCGTCGGTCGTGAACGGGAGGTCGTCGAGCCCATTGCCGTCGCTGATGTTCACGCGACGCCAGCCGCTCTCCACGTTGAGGGAGAGCCGTTGTATCGGGCGCCACGAGAACGTCAGACCGGCTCGGATGTCCTCGATCCCATTGACCGATGCAGGCTCGGGACCCTGATCATTGTTGCCGAGGCCCCAGAAGCGACGCTGTGGATCCTTCTCGTACGCGCCGCGAAACAGGATCAGCAGCTGATCGTCGAGCAGCGGCGGCGTCGCGACCGTGAGCCGCACCACGTTCTGTTCGTTCTGCGAATAGAAGCCCTCGATGTCGAAGGTCGTGCGGTTGCCGAGGAGATTGCGGTCGACGAACTTGACGCCACCGAGAATCCCGGTCGCCGGACCGAAGCCGACCTGCGGCAGGAGCGCCCAACTCCGGGTCCCGAGCAGGTCAATCCCGTCGTCGGCCTCGGCGGACGCGGCCGGCGCCCCATCCGGCACCCCGTCCGGCGCCCCATCCTGCGCCCCGTCCGGCGGCGGCTCGGGCGTCCCGTCCGGCCTCGGGTCCACTGGCAATCTGTCTTGCGGCAAGAGCTGCGCGATCGCCTGCTCGACTTCCAGGCGCTCGATGGCGGCCGCAGAAGAGAACAGCACCGGGACGAGGAGTGCCGCCGCAAGGGTGTTGCGACGCCAACCAACCCCGCTCCGTTCACAGGATCTCCCCATCTCGCTCGAGCGAACTCCCACTCTGTTCATCGACGTCGCAGCGCCGGATCCTTACACCGCCGGGCCGCGCAGGACCCGAAAGCGACGAAGGCCCCGATGTCCATGACATCGGGGCCTCCGTTCAACCCGACCCGAGTCGGGGAAGCAACCAATTGCGGGGCTCAGCCCACCGCCTTCATGGCGCGGAGCTCGTCCGAGATTGGGTAACGCGTGAAGACCTTGTCCATCGTGGCGCGGTCCACGGCGTAGACCGCGTCGTTGCCGGGAACCTTCTCCGTGCGGCACCAGTCGGGGAGATCGCCCTGCTCAGGCGGGCGACCCGCCTTGCGGTTGAATTCCCACTCATCGTTCATGCACTGCCAACCGATCTCGGCCGCCTCTTCGAAGGTGACGTCGCGACCGACCATCGCGCTGTAGAGCGTGGCGATATCCGCGATCGACGGCTGCTGGAACTGGCAGAAACCGCTGGAATCACAGAGGGCGTTGACGAGCTGCGCCTCCTGCGAGGCCTTCGCCGGATCTTCCGGAGCGCCGATGATGAGTCCGGCCGTGTGGTCGGCGCCCATCGCGCTGGTGGCGTACGTGACGCCTGTCGCGTTCAGCGTCCGAGGCTCCCATGCCGGGAGGCCCTGACCACCGACCGCGGGAACGCGATCGATGTTGAACTTCGCGGCGGTCGCGCAGACACCGCGGCCCACCGTCTCGGCGACATCGTCGCCCTTGTCGATCTTCTCCATCAGAGCGAGAGCCGCCGGACCATCGCCGAAGGCGAGCGCGCCGGCTTCCATGGCAACGCCGATCGCGCCGCCGGTCTCGATCGTGTCGAGGCCGAGCTCATCACAGAGGCGATCCATCTTCGCGACGATGTCGAGATCGTCGATCTCACAGTTCGACCCACACAGCGTCAGGGTCTCGAACTCGAGAGCGGACGTGACATGCTTGCCGTCCGGACCGTGCACGACGTTCGAGCACGAAACGATGCAGCCGGTCATGCAATGGTGCATGCCACCGCCACGCTCGGCGAAGTTCTCCTGGATGCGCTCACCGTCGAGCTTGTCGGCGCCATCAAACTGCATCAGGCGACGGTTCCGCGTCGGGAAGGTGTGCAACATGTTCGCGACGGGGACCGTGGTCGACGTGCCCTTCGCAAAGATCTGCGGGCCCGCTTTGTACTCCTTGGACATGTTCGCGATGTACTTCTTGAACGTCGGCATGTCTTCGGGGAGACGAGCCTTGGTGCCCTCGTCGTCGACGACGATTGCCTTCAGACCCTTCACGCCCAGAGAGGCGCCGAGGCCGCCGCGCGCCGCATGACGCGTCGGGCGACGGGCGCCCTCGTCGGTGAACGCAACGCTCGCGCCCTGGAGACCGAGCTCGCCAGCCGACCCGACCAGCACGTAGGCCGCTCGCTCGGAGCATGTCTCGTGGAGCTTCTCGGCTGCCGCGTAGGTACGCAGCATCTTCAGCTCCGGAGCTTCGACCATCTCGTAGCCGTCTTTGTTGACGACGACCTTGTAGCGCTTGTCGGCATCCTTCGCCTTGCCTTCGACGATCGCGCAGCGATAGCCGAGACGCATCAGCTTCTGGCCGGCCTGCCCGCCCGAGTTGGCCTCTTTGATCCCGCCGGTGAGAGCGCTCTTACCACCGACACTCATTCGGCCGGAAGTCGGAGCGACCGAGCCCGAGAGCACGCCCGGGGCGATCACGACCTTGTTCTCTGGGCCGAGCGCGTCACACGCCGGGTCCACTTCCTTCAAGAGGATCTTGGCCGACAGGGCCCGGCCGCCGAGCAACTGCCACTCCTCGGGGAAGGGCTCGTCGGTGACCTTCAGGTTCGTCATGTCGATGCGAAGAATCTTGTCCATGGCTTTCTCGACCTCCGGGGTGTTGATTTATCAGCTTTTTCGACCGGGAAGAACCTGCGGCAGCGCCGCGTCCCGACCTCAGAACAGCGTATAGATGAAAGGCGCCAGCCACGGCGACGAAGCCGCCACGACCAGAAGCGCGCCCAACGACAGCAAACCGGCCAGGACCGGCAGTACATACCACTGCCCTCGCCGTACGAATGTACCAAATAGCTCGGCCATGACACCGAGACGTTTCCGTAGATACCAGATCGACGCCCCCAGAATCGCCCCCACGACGATTCCGGGCACGAACCGTTGGAGCCAGACCGGCAGGAACCCGGCCAGCCAATCGACGGAGTAGATGAAGACCAGGACGAAGCCGATGAGCGCCGCCACTGGCCCGTAGCTCCCGACCGCCCCCTGATCGGGAAACCGGCGTAAGAAAAGCGTCCCGAGGACGAGCCAGATTCCAGCCGCGATCAGCAGAGCCCGGCCGAGCCCGCCTCCACCCGCCCCGGAATCGATCACGGGGGCCCAGTCGCCGGCCGCCCGGGGCGGCGCGCCTAGGAGCCGCGGCGAGGCCAGCGCGTCTGCGAGCTCGCCGGCGAGAGCCCGGTTCCCGAGCGCGTTCGTGTGCCAGTCCCGCTCGAAGTACACGGCTTCGGCACCACTCTTCGAGGCAGCGAGGAGCGCGGTTCGCGGATCCACGACCTCGAGGCCGGCCTGTTCTGCCCGCTGGACCATGCCGAGAAAGGGACGTTCGGGATCGTAGACGGGGTCACTTATGATCTGCTGCATGCCGCCGCGCGCGACCGGATCGATCTGCGCCTTGTCCGGAACGACCAGGACGAGCGGTTCGGCACCGATGTTCGCGGCGACGGTCACAAACGCTCGCAGAGCCGCGGCGGTCTCGGGCCATCCCTGTGCATCGGCGCTGAGGCGCACACCCCACTCCGCCGGCAATGGGCGCGGACCGTCCAACATCGGAACCGTCTGCGACGAGAAGGTCTTGCTGAGGAGATTGCCCAGCGCAGTGTTTCGCACCCACCACGAACGCAGCCCCGGATCGACCAGGGGAACGAGCGTGCCCGGCACGCCATCCGCAGACACCGGGAAACGCGGCTTCGGGTACCGGAGGTAACTGTCCTGCCCGTTCCAGAAGATGTCGTTCTCGTACATCTGCAGAACGACGACGTCGGGGGCGTACCGCGCGCCCTCCCGAGCGAGCCAAAGGACTTCTTGATCGGTCGAATACCCTTCGGTGCCACCGTTCAGCACTTCGACGTTCCGACCCTCCGCGACGAGCCTCGCGCCGAGCAGGCCGGAGATCGTGTCCGGGCGATCGACAGTGTAGCCGAGCGTGAACGAGTCCCCGATGACGAGCACGCGCTTCGCGTCCGCCGACTTCGCGTAACCGACCGACTCCGGCTCACGCAGACCGCGGCTGTTGGTCTCGAGGGTCACGTCGAACTCGCCGGTCTGGCGGCGGATCGAGGCGTCGCGAGTCTTGGTCCACCCGAGGGCACCATCGAACTGATTCATCGTCGGCGCCGGTCCGAACCCGATCAGCCGCAGGCCCCCCTCGACCACGACGAGAAGCATGAGGCCAGTAACGAGACAGGCGAGGATCTGATTGAGAAGCTTCACGGCGCGATCGGGTTCGGAAACGGGCTAGCCCTGCCTCTGCGCGGCGTCGATGGTCTCGTTGTCCTTCGGCCACGGCGCGAAGGCAGTGTCCTTCGGGCGGCGCATCCGCAGAGGGTCACTCAGGACGCGCGAGATGAGCGCCACTGGCCCGAGAAGGACGAAGTACAGGGCCCCGAGAACGATGCCTCCCATGACCTCGCCGAAGCGATGCAGGAAGGCCGTCACCGTGGCCAGACCACCGGCAGACTGCTCCATACGCCCTGCCACTCTACTGGATGGGCTGCGGGCATCACAACCGCGCAGCCGCGGCTGAGGCCGAATTCCGCCTATCTTTCGGCGGCTTTGCAGTCCGCCGGCGGAGTCGGGAGGCCACGACACCACTCGGCGATCCGCTCACCGTCGTGGCGCACTGCCGCCTCGTCGTGCAGGAAGCGATGGATGTCCTGCGCCCGGCGTCTCTCTCCGACGGCCCGCGCGAGATCGGCCCCGCCCGCGGCCCGAACCTCGCTGAGCCCGACGAGGTCGAGGGCGATCGCCGGCACGTCCTCGCGCTCCCGGTCGATCTGGTGGGCTTGCTCGAGCGATCCGAGCGCCGCGGCCGAGTCCCCGGCGCGGCGGTGCATCGCGCCCAGGTTGCGCAAGCGTGTGGCTTCCCCCGCCCGATCCTCCTCGGATCGGTCGATCGACAGCGCCGCCTCGAAGCGATTCGAGGCCAGGGCCAGGTCACCGGCCGACAGGGCGAGAAGACCCAGGTTGTTCAGAGCCGCGGCTTCGACCAACGGATCCTCGGCCTGACGCGCGAGGCCCAGGGCGGCCGCGTAATGACTCTGCGCGGCACCCAGATCCCCGCCCGTCTCGGCGAGAGTGCCGAGATTGTTCTCCGCCGCGGCCTCCTGACCGATCGCGCCGCTCTGGCGCGCGATGTCCCCGGCCTCGATGTACACGCGGCGCGCGGCAGCGAGATCCCCGGCGCGTTGGTGCAGGTTCCCGAGACGGTTCAGTCCACCGGCGACCGCATCGACGTCGTCGATGCTGCGATACGCATCTACGGCCCGCTGCTCGAGGATGGCCGCGCGCTCTAGGTCGCCGCTGAGCGAGGTCTCGTAGCTCGCCTCTTCGAGGGAATGGGCTCGGTCGCGGATCCCCGGCGTCACCGTCCGCCGAGCACTACCGCACGCGACGACAATCGTCGCGACCATCAACACGCCAGCGAGCCGGAACCCCCTGCTGGGTTTAGCGGCCATCGGACTCTCCGAGGCCGGGATCGCTCCGGCTGAGTCCCGTCGGAAGTCGCGCCGGCGCGGTCGGAATGTTGCCACGCAGCAAGATGCTCTTTCCGGCGGCGTCGAATACGTCGCTCGCCTTGCGAACGCCCTGCTCCGCCTGCACGCTCAGCGTCGGCAAGCTCTGGGATGCCAGCCTCAGGTTCTCGACGATCACCTGCAAGTCCGCGGCGATCGCCGGGAAACGCTCTGCGGTCTCGCGGAGCGAGACCGAAAGCTCCTCGACCTCGGCGGCGACCTGTCTCACCGAAGCCATCGTGGGCGGTAGATCCTGCGTCGCATCGCGGATCTCCGAGAGCGCATCGCGCCCGGAGCCGAGAAGGTCGTCGAGTTCATCCACCGTCGTCGACGAGTTCACGAGCGCTCCGATCGTGCCCTCGCCCCGGTCGACCTTCTGAAGGATGTTGCTGAGGCTGTCTAGGCCCGTCATGAGGGTTGAGTCATCGCTCGACATCTGGCCGGTCAGGATGGAGATGTCGCCGAGGATCTGCTCGAGTTTCTTCGCCATCGGCTGCACTTCGTCCAGGACGTCCGTGAGCGACAAGGGATCGACCGTCGTGAGTACCGCCCCAGGTTCGACGACGGGCTCCGACGCGCTGCCCACCGAGACCTCGATCGACTTGTCACCGAGGAGGCCGACCGAACCGACCGTCGCGATGGAGTCTTGCCGGATCTGTTGTCGGAAGCGCTCTTCGATCTTGATCACCACTTCGATCTCGGAGACGCGATCCTCGGCGGGCGGTGCCCCGGGCCCACCGGGATCCTGCCGCCGGGCTTCTCCGGGCTGTACGAAACGAAGCTGCTCGACCGTGCCAACAGATAGACCGGCGACGAAGACCGGCGCGCCTACGCGCATTCCGCTCACGTTGCCGAAGATCGCTCGAAGCTGGAAACGGTCCTCGAAGATCCTCTGCTCGGAGCCGAGCATCACGACCATGAACACGGCCGCCCCGACTCCGAAGAGGACGAAGAGGCCTACGATCATCTCGCGTTTTCTTTCGCTATCCTTTGCCATCGCTTTGGTTCCGTTCACCCATACAGGAAGGCCCGGACTTTCGGCACCGCGCTGTCCTTGATCTCGTCGAGCGTGCCTTCGACGAGCACGCGCCCCTCATCGAGCATCGCGACACGATTCGCGACCAGAAACGCGCATCGCACATCGTGCGTCACGACGATCGACGTGACGTCCCGCTCCTTCTGGAGGCGGAGGATCAGTTCGCTGATCGTGTCAGACGTCAGCGGGTCCAGGCCGGTCGTCGGTTCGTCGTAGATCACCACCTGGGGCTCGAGAACGATCGTCCGAGCAAGCCCCACCCTCTTTTGCATCCCGCCCGAGAGCTCACTCGGCATCTTGTCCTCGATGCCGTCGAGCTCGATCCACGAGAGCACCTTGGAGACCCGCTCGCCGATTGCCGCGTCGTCGAGGTCCGTGTGCTGTTTCAGCGGAAAGCCGATATTCTCGCCGACGGTCATCGAATCGAAGAGCGCCGCGCCCTGAAACAGAAAGCCGGTCTTCATCCAAATCGAATGCCACTGTTCGGCCGACGAGAAACGCGCTACGTCGACACCGTCGACGAGCACCTCGCCCTGGTCCGGCGTGAGCAGCCCCACCAGCATGCTGACCAGAACCGACTTTCCCGAGCCACTGCTCCCGAGGATGACCATCGTACTTCCTCGCTCGACCACCAAGTCGAGGCCACGCAGTACGTGGTTGTCGTCGAACGACTTGGCAAGCCCACGAACCTCGATCGCGAGCTCCGGCTTCACGCTCTGCCCGTTAGTAGCCAACGGTCACCAGGAGCTGAGTCATGAATACATCGGAGACGAAGATCATGAGCGACGAGACCACCACCGTCGCCGTCGTCGAACGTCCCACCCCACTCGTTCCACCCTCGGTGTGGAACCCGTAGTAGGCCGCGGTCCCCGAGATGATGAGCGCGAAGAACACCGTCTTGGCGAGGCCAGTCAGTACGTCGGAGAGGGTCACGTAGTAGAGGGTCGTCTCGAGGTAGCCCTCGGGAGTGACGCCGCCGAGAGTGGTCGCGACGAGAGCCCCGCCGAGAATCCCAAGGATGTCGGAAACCGCGGTGAGAAGCGGGAGTGCGATGACGCACGCCGCAATGCGCGTCCCGACGAGGTAGCGCTGGGGATCGACCGCCAACACACGAAGCGCATCGATCTGCCGTGTGACCCGCATAGACCCGAGTTCCGCGCTGATCCCAGATCCGGCACGACCCGCGACCATCAATGCCGTGATGACCGGCCCGAGCTCACGGGTCATCGCCAGGCCGACGCCGACGGCGACGTACTGCATGACACCGAACTTCTTGAGGAGGAACATCGTCTGGAGCGCCATGACGAGCCCGATCGCGAAGGCGGCGATGGCCGTCAGAGGCAGGGACCGATAGCCTATCTCGTAGACCTGCTGGACGACGATCCGCAGCGGCAGACCATGCCGGATCGAAACCCGAAGGCTCGAACCGATGAAACGGAGCCAACCTCCTACGAACACGGCGAGGCTGATCACTCCGCGCCCTGCCACCGTGATCAGCGACGGGCGCTCTTCGTCTGGGGTTTCCGACATGCTGGCCTAAGAACTTAGCTGGCCGTTGCCCGCCGTCCACTTGCGACAGCTTTCGGCGGGCGCCGTACCGGCCACGAATACCTCAGACACGCTGGGCCCACATTCCGGAGACGCCCGCAGGCCGGTCGCCTCGTCCAGCTCGACGACCTCGACCTCCCCGGGCCGACGAAACGGCTCGGGAGGCGCGCCGGCAAAGGCCCGCCTCGCAATGGCGCCCCAAAGGGGAACGGCCAACTTGGAGCCACCTCCGGGCAGGGAGCGATCATCGTCGAAACCCACCCACACTCCGAGGACGAGCGACGGCGTATACCCCACGAACCACGCGTCCCGCTGATCGGTCGAGGTCCCGGTCTTCCCCGCGAACGCCCCCCGGAGCCCACTGGCGCGCAGCCGCGCAGCCGTCCCATCGTCGACGACGCCCTCGAGCATCGTGTGCACGACGTACGTCGGGGCGGCCTCCGCCATCGGAGTCTCCACGGGTTCGACATCGTACAACACGACGCCGGACGGCGCCTTGACCGAATCAATCGCGAACGGCTCGACGCGAATTCCGCCGCCCGGGAAAACGGTGTAGGCCGATGCGACGTCGAGCAATGAGGACTCGAACGCACCCAGCGCGATCGACGGAAGACGAGGCAGCGGGCGCGACGAAACACCAACCCGCTCGCCGAACGCCGCGAGTCGCTCGATGCCGACCTGCTGCGCGAGACGCACGGTCGGAACGTTCAACGAGTCTGCGAGCGTCTCGCGCAACGTTACTTCGCCGCGGAAGCGGCCGTCGTGGTTGCGCGGCACCCACTCGGTCCGGCCAGAGCCCACCTTGATCGGCGCGTCCAGGAGGCGCGTCGCCGGCGTGACACCACTCTCCGGGTCCGCCACGGCTGCGAGCGCAACGAACGGCTTGAACATCGACCCCACCGGGCGACGCATTCGCGACGCCCGGTCGTACTGGCTCTCTAGGTAGTCCCGACCGCCGACCAGTGCGCGCAGCGATCCGGTGAGGGGATCGAGTGCGACGACCGCGAGCTGCGCTCCGCCAATCTCTCGACTCGCGCGCTCGACCTCTTCGGCGACGATGTCCTGCAACCGCGCATCGAGAGTGGTGAACACGTCACTGCCGGCGGACAGCTCCGCGGGCGCGAATCCGGCGTCCTCGAGCTCACCGACGGCGTGCTGAACGAAGTACGCCTCGCTCGCCGCACGACGCGTCTGGGGCAAGCCGCCCTTCTCCGCCCGAGCGGCGGCCGCCTCTTGCGGCGTAATCCACCGGAGCGCCTCCATCGTCGACAACACCTGATTGCGGCGAACGAGCGCCCGTTCGGGGTGGCGCAGCGGCGAGTAGATGTTCGGCGCTCGAATGATCCCGGCCATCGTGGCCCCCTCGCCCACAGTCAGATCCGAGACCGACTTGCCGAAGAAGACCCACGCGCCCTCGGCGAGACCGTGCACGCCGACCAGGCGATCGTGGCCGAGGTAGACGCTCGCGAGGTACGCCTCGAGGATCTCGTCCTTCGAGTACCGGCGCTCCAACGCCAAAGCGAGCGGGATCTCGCGCATCTTGCGCCAGATCGTGCGTTCCTGGCTCAGGAAGTGGTTTTTGATGAGCTGCTGCGTGATCGTACTGCCGCCCTGCTTCACCTCGCCGGCGCGCCAGTTCTCGCGAGCGGCGCGCAGGAGCGAACTGAAGTCGAGACCGAAGTGATGCGAGAAGCGCGCATCTTCCGCCGCCAGCACCGCGGCAACGACGACCGGCGGTACGTCCTGCAACCGCATCCGTCGACGACCGGTCCAGTGCGCATCGTACAAGCCGTCGAGCGGTCGGGGTTCGAGCTCGATCGCCGCGACGCGCCCATCGCGCTCGTCGACGATGTCGAGAACGCGGCCCTCCTCCAGCACGAGGCGCGCTCGTCTGGGGCTCCGGTCTCCGAAGGCATCCGACACGGGGGCGGGCCGAAGATGAATCTCGAGATCGTCGTCGGTCCGCCGAAACGTTCCCGGCTCTACCGGCTCGCCCTTCACCTCGCGGTAGTCGAGCGCGGCGATCTCGCCCAGGATTCCGGCCTCCTCGATCGCCACACCGATCGAGATCGTCTGGGGAGCGGCGTAGAAGCGGACCGGGTCGCGCCAGTGCTCGACGCCGAATCCCGTCTGGACGGTTCGATCGAGCCAGAACAAACCAAGTCCCAGGCAGACGAGGAGCCACAGGCCGAGCTTCACGCGCCAACGCCGCACGGCCTGAGTCTACTCCGGTCCGCGTCAAGCCGCGAGGGTAGAATTGCCGAGTCAGTTGGTCGACACCCGCGGGGGCGTTTGGTCGTCCCCCCGCGGTGTGGACTTCGGATCGGTGAAGACCGGCCGCGGAGACAGGGTCGGCTCCGGCTTGGCCGTCGGCTTGGCCGTCGGCTCGACGTCGCTCGGCACGGTGGGGACCGGGCGCGGCGTCGAGTCGACGATGACCGGCGGTGCGGGTCGGACGTCGGGAGTCCGCGTCGGCTTGCGGTCCTCCGTCGGGCGCGGGGCATCGGTCGGGCGCGGCGTGGCCGGGGCGTCGGTCACCCTCGGCGGGGCGATCGTGCGGGCGGGCGTCGCCGGAGTCAGGGTTCGGCCCGGAGTCGGCGTCACAGGGCCGACCGTGCGGGCCGGGGTCGGAGTCGAGGGAACGATCGTTCGGGCCGGGGTCGGCGTCGTGCGAGGCGGCTCGTCGGTCGCCGCCGGAGTGGGCGTCGCCTCGGGCTCATCGGTCGGCGCCGGTGTCGGTGTCGGCGCGGGAGTCGCGGTCGGCGAGGCACCCGGGGTGGGCACCGGATCGGTCACGACCGTGACGTCCGGCGTCACGTAAACCGTTGTCGCTCCACTCTCGGCGAGGGTTTCTACCTCCGCCGGAGGTTCGCCCGCGCCCAGGTCGAACGTGAGAAGCGCCACCTGGACGTCGAACTCGCCGTCGGGCGTTACGTCGGCGGGCGGATCGACGACCACTTCGGCCGTGAACTCCGGATCCGTGCCGCTGTAGACCACGTCACTGATCTGCCAGTTCTCGTCGCCGCCGGTCACCTTGACTGCGATGCGGATCGTGACCCCGTCTTCGAATCCTTCGGGCATGACCGGCACGTCGAAGCCACACGCACCCGCCGAGACGGCGCCGTCGACCATCACGTTGCCTTCTTCGTTCGCGAACACCGAGGCTACAGTGCCCGTACAATCGACCGGCTCCTGATCGGGCACGTCGGCGTCGACGGTCTCGCCGTCGCCGCTCGGATCGTCGACGTTGGTCGGACAATACTCGGTTCCGTCGCCATCGCGGCACTCGCCCTCATCGAGGACCGAGCTGATGACGAACTGCTCATCGAACCCACTCGAGCCGGTGCCACCAACCCCGAGCCCCCCTCCACACCCCAATACGAGCGCCAGCAGCGCGCTCGCGAGAATCCTCATCCCTGAGTCCTGATGATCCCGACGTCTCATACCCAACCTGTTGGCCAGCCGGCCGATCCGGCGCGCCGTCCTCCACTCCGCCATCTTTACTACACACAGGCCCCCCGCGGAACAAAAGATGTTAGCAGCGGGTCCGGGCCCGGGGACCACGCAAGTGCCTGGTAACCTGCCGCGGCACCCCACGAGCGGAGAAACGCCGCATTTCCGGGCCACTCGGAAGGACGGACGGCCGATGCTAGAGTCGGCGCCATGAAGCACAGGTGCTGGTTCCAGTGCATCGACCCCGGATGCGAAGAGAAGTACGAGATTTTCGAGGTCATTTATCGCTGCCGAAAGTGCAGCGAGCTCCTCGAGGTCGTCCACGACGAGGCGCGGCTGGCCCGAACGGGGCCCGAGTCCTGGAAGAGCCTCTTCGACGGCCGAATTCGCTCCAATAAGTGGCCCTACGGCTCCGGAGTCTGGTGCCGCAAGGAGATGGTCCTCCCTCAGCTGTCCGACGAGCACACGGTCAGCATGTACGAAGGTGGGACCAACCTCTTTTGGGCCGAGCGCTTCGGACGGGAGATCGGCCTCCCCGACCTCTGGGTGAAGCAGTGCGGCAACTCTCACACCGGGTCCTTCAAGGATCTCGGGATGACGGTCCTCGTGAGCGTCGTGAAGGAGATGCAGAACCAGGGGCAGGACATCCCCGCCGTGGCCTGCGCCTCGACCGGCGACACGTCGGCTGCGCTCGCGGCCTACTGTGCCGCGGCCGAAATCCCGGCAGTGGTGCTTCTTCCGCGCAACAAGGTCTCGCTCGCTCAGCTGGTGCAGCCGATCTCGAACGGCGCCATCGTCCTCTCTCTCGACACCGATTTCGACGGCTGCATGGCGACGGTGCAGGAACTCACGCAGCGCGAGAACATCTACCTCGCGAACTCGATGAACTCGCTTCGCATCGAGGGGCAGAAGACCGTCGGGATGGAGATCGTCCAGCAGTTCGACTGGCAGGTGCCCGACACCATCATCATCCCCGGCGGGAACCTCGGAAACGTAAGCGCCCTCGGCAAGGGGTTCCTGCTGATGGAAAAGCTCGGCATGATCGACCGCCAACCGCGGATCGTCGTCGCTCAGGCAGAGCACGCGAACCCGCTGTACCTCGCGTACAAGAACGGGTTCAAAGAGTTCCAGGCCGTCACCGCGAAGCCGACGCTCGCGAGCGCCATCCAGATCGGCAACCCCGTGAGCTACAAGAAGGCGGTCCGCATCCTGGAGCAGTTCGACGGCATCGTCGAACAGGCCTCCGAACAGGAACTCGCCGACGCGTCAGCGCACGCCGATCGGACGGGCATGTTCAACTGCCCGCATACCGGTGTCGCCCTCGCCGTGCTGCTGAAGCTCTTGAAACGCGGAGAGATCAAGAAGGACGAGCGTGTAGTGGTCGTCTCCACCGCGCACGGCCTCAAATTCGCGGATCAGAAGGCGCTCTATCACCAGAACGCCATCGCGGGCGTGACCGGCACGCATTCCAACGAACCGATCGAGCTTCCGAACGACGTCGAGCTCGTCCGCGAGACCCTGCGCCGCGTGATCGGTGAGCAGCAGGACCACCCGTCGGCGGGGGCGGAACGATGAGCACCGACGGTAGTCCGAAGCCCCGCCGGGGCCTCGCCACCGAGGCCATCCACGGGGGCGAAACACTCCCGCGCCCGGGGAACGCGATCACCACCCCGATCTTCCAGACGGCCACCTTCGTCTTCAAAGACACGGCCGAACTCGCCGCCCACCATTCGCACGAGCTGCGCCGACAGGAGTACGGCCGCTACGGCAACCCGACCACGCAGGTCGCGGAAGCGAAGTGCGCGGCCCTGGAGGGCGCCGAAGCCGGACTCGCGTTCGCCTCTGGAATGGCCGCGATTACAACCGCGCTGTTCGCCGTCCTCCAGCAGGGCCAGCACGTGATCCTCACGGACGACTGCTACCGACGCACGCGTCAGTTCTGCAACGGCCTCCTCGGAAAGTTCGGCGTCGAAGCGTCGATCGTCGAGACCGGCAGCGTCAAAGCACTCGAAGCCGCCGTTCGACCCAACACCCGCGTGCTCATCAGCGAATCCCCGACGAACCCGTACAACCGCGTCGTCGACCTGGGCCACATCGCGGAGGTCGGCAGGAAGCACAAGCTTCTCACGATCATCGACTCTACCTTCGCGACGCCGGTCAATTCGAGGCCACTCGATCACGGTATCGATCTCGTGATGCACTCGGCAACGAAGTACCTCGCCGGACACAACGACATTCTCGGCGGCGTCATCCTCGGGAAGGAACCGATCGTCGACGCCGTCCGCGACTGCCAGGGCGTGCTCGGCGGCGTGATGGACCCACATGCCGCGTACCTCTTGATTCGCGGTCTCAAGACGCTCCCTGTCCGCGTCGAGCGGCAGAACGCGACCTCGCTCGCCGTCGCCGAAATGCTGGCGGCGCACCCTCGGGTCGAAGCCGTGCACTACTCCGGCCTCCAGACGCATCCCGACCACGAGATCGCGCGACGGCAGATGAACGGCTTCGGCGCGGTCGTGAGCTTTGAAGTCAAAGGAGACCTCGGCGACACGTCGCGCGTGGTCGACGGGACCGAGATCTTCCAGATCGCGCCGTCCCTCGGAGGCGTCGAATCGTTGATTGAACAACCCGCACTGATGAGCTTCTTCGAGCTTAGTACCGAAGAGCGGCTCAAGGTGGGGATCAAGAACAATCTGATCCGGCTGTCGATCGGACTCGAGGATCCCGACGATCTGATCGCCGACTTGAAGCAGGCTCTCCGCTGAGCACCGCCTGGTCTATCACCATGCCGATTCGGATCTCCCTCGTCGCTCTCGTCACCCTCGTTCTGGGGGCGTGCTCAGACCAGGAGGTCGAAACCCGGCCCCCACTCCTGGTCACCGCCGACTGGCTGAACCGGTCGCTCACCGTCTTCGCACAGGAGCCGCTCCTCGCGGGTTCAGCTCCGGTCGAGGACGCGATCCTCGGAACCGTCGATCTCTCGGCATGGCCTCCCGGTCCCGTCGAAGTCGAGATCACTCCCGACGGCGAGACCGCCATCGTTGCCGTCGGCCCGGGCTTCTTCCAGAGCGGGATCACGAACATTCTGATCGGATCTCCCGACGTGCCGAACGGCAGCGCCGTGTTGCTGGTCGATCTCGAATCGCTCGAAGTCACCGCCGAAATTTCGACGCGCCACGCACCGCTCGGCATCGCGATCACGCCCGATGGAGCGCGCGCCTACACCGCGAACTACGGCTTGAGTGGTGCTAGCGGCGATTCGGTCTCCGTCATCGATATCGCCGCCGGCCGCTTGATCGAGGAGTTCTCCGTCGGCGGGCGGCCCGAGCAGATCGCGATCGATCCCGACGGGCGGATTGCGATCGTGAACCTCGCCGGAAGCCAGGGCGGTGTTCAGTTGTTTTCGCTGAGCGACCCGACCGGAACTCTGAGCGACCTCCTACCCACCGGGAACGATCCGTCGGACGTCACGTTCCTCCAGGATTCGACCCGCGCGATCGTCGCCAACAGCTTCAGCACCGATTTTACTCTCCTGGACACGTCGAACCCGGCCGCGCCGGTCGTTGTGCAGAACGTCCTCGCGGAAGGCGGCGCACCGTACGGCGTCACCTATCTGCCGGGTCGGGACCAGATCCTCGCGCCGACCGGTGTACCTGCGGCATTGATCGTCCTCTCGCGCGGCGAAAACATCGTGATCCCGTCGGCGCCTCTCGGCCTTCCCGGCGGGCCCTTCCCTCTCGTCGGCGTGCCCGACTCGAACGAGAGCCATGTGTTCGTCCCCCACATGAGTGCCCAGAGCGATGCACAGATGTCGATCGTGGACCTCGACGACGGCGGGGTCCGATCCGTTCGTTGGCTGGAGACGAGCGGACCGGCCTACATCGCGACCTGGCCGTAACCCGAGACCCCAGACTTGATCTGCTGATCAAACGAGGTCCCACTTCCCACCTAGACGGTGTCCGGGGTGCGTCCGCCCGTGAGGTCCATCTCGATCACGGGACCGTGCGGCCCCTCGATCTTCACGACCGTGCGTCCTTCGCGCAATCCCGCGAGGATCCCGGCAACGCTCAACTCCTCGGCCCAGACCATGGTCGTCGGTGCCGCCAGCGGGGAGTAGAGCGCGCGTCTCCTTCACCACCGCGGTGGTCGTCGGGGTCGCGCGGGGTCGCCGCGTAACACGACAGCTGACTCACCGTGTTGTGTTCGGACATCAGGACGGCGTCGAGCCCGCGACCCTCGGCAAACGAGATCACCCACTGAGGCGTCGGGCTGCCGATCGGAACACCCGGCGGAAGTGGTCGAGTCGCATCTGTTGAACCTGATCCCGATGGGGAGGTACTCAAAGCATCGATCCGGCATGTCGTCGGATGGCACCCCGCTGGAGGGGACCCGGTTTTGCTCAGGAGACGCGGCAAGTCACGATCGTTGTTCACGTTCTTTTTGCTGGTCCAGCTGGGCGTGCCCCTCGCCGCCCTCGCCGACGCCGTTCCCCAGAACATCGAGAACGGTGCGCTGACCGAAGCCCGGGCCCAGAACCCCGAGCTGCCGGCGGGATGGGAGACGAGCGCGGACACCCCGCACGACGGCGCGTTTCGGTGGATCGACGGCAATCGGGGGCTCGGCGCGCTCGAGATCCACAGCGCCACACCGGTTGAGGCCGAGTGGTTCCAAGAAGCCCCCGTCGAGCCCGATCGCTGGTACCGGTTCTCCGCGTTCGTTCGTATGGCAGGCGTCTCGCCAAAGCAGGCCGGCGCCCGGCTCGCGACCGAAATGACCGCCATCGCGCCCGACGAGAGCCCCGGCTCGCTCGAGGACTCGGGCTGGACTCCCGTCGTTCGATGGTTCCACACCGCGGGCGACGAACACTCCGTTCGGGTCTCGTGCCGCCTCGGCGGCGATCGCCAGCCCGCCGCAGGCGAGGTCGCGTGCTCGCGGTTTCGCCTCGAGCCGGTCCACGGCCCTCCGCCTCACCTCGCGGGCGAGAGCGAGACCGCTCGAGACGGGACGTTCTCCGGGTTGCTCTCGGGTCTCGCAATCCTCACCGCACTCCTGGTCGCGATCGGGCACCATGGCCGCCTTCACCGCTCGGCGGAGAGCGCCGAATCGGCAACTCTCGCGTGGCTTCTCGCCGCGATCGGCGCCGCGAAGATCGCGCAGGCCCCCCTGTTCCAGCACCCCGGAGACCTCTCCATCTACGGGGGCTGGGCGATGCAACTCGCCGAGCAAGGTCCGGCTCGCTTCTACGCGCCGAACAATTTCGCCGACTACCCGCCCGGCTACATGTACGTGCTCTGGTGGATCGGCGCCGCGAGAAACGCGCTCGGCCTCGCACCGACGTCCGCAGCGTACGTCGTGCTTCTCAAGCTCCCGGCAATTCTCGCGGACGCCGCGATCGCCTGGCTTCTCTTCGCGCGACTCAGACCCACCGACCGGCGCGTTGCGTGGGGCGCGGCTCTCGCGTTCAGCTTGAACCCGGCGCTGTGGCTCAACTCGGCTGTCTGGGGGCAAACTGATGCAATTCTCGCTTTGCTTCTCTTCCTCGCATTCCTCTTCCAGGGAGAGCGCCGCTTCGAGTTGGCGTCCGTCTTCACCACGCTCGCCGCGCTGACGAAGCCGCAGGCCCTCCTCGTCATCCCGCTTCTGCCGCTCTGGCCGGACCGATGGTGGAAGGGCGTCCGGCCGCTCACCTGTCTCGCCGCGGCCCTCGCCACGACCTACATCGTCGCCGAGCCCTTTCGCGGACCGCGCCCCTGGTCCTTCCTACCGGACCTCTACATTTCGACGATGGGCTCGTATGCCGAGACGTCGGTCAACGCCATGAATCTCCCTGCCCTCCTGTTCGGCATGCGCGCTACGGACCTCAAGCCGATCTTCGGCCTGACGCCCAACATCTGGTCTCTCGCGATCGGCCTCGCCATCGGCGCACTCTTCTTCGCGGCCTACCTGCGCCGTCGAGATCGGCTGCTCTTCACCGCGCTGCTCGCATCCGCGATGCTCGTGTCGTTCGTGTGCCTCTCCAGGATGCACGAGCGCTACCTCTACCCATTCTTCCTCTTCGCCGGCTTGATCTCGGTCACCGGGCCCGTCGGCGCGCTCTACTGGGCACTCTCAGCGGTCTTTGCCGTCAATCAAGTAGTCGTGCTTCGGTGGACCGACTCCATTCCGCCGTGGATCTGGCAGACCGGCGCCGTTGCCAACGGCCTCCTCCTCCTCGCCTGGCTCGCGGCGGTCTGGCAGATGGCGCGCGGACGGCTCTCGCCCTCCGGCGAGGCTGCGCTCAATCGAGACGAGGAGCCCGACGGCAGCAACAGCCGAACGGGACAGCTGCCGATGGTGCTTCTCGCCGCTGCCGCGTCGCTCGCGCTAGCGAGCCCGGCACTCTGCGCGACCGAGCTCATCGCCGTGCCGCCCCCGGACGCACCCGAGGACGCCCAGCCTCCCACGTGGCGGCTCGAGGGGTACCGGACCGATCCCGGCCCCGTGACCTTCGGCTGGCGACGGAACGAGATCGGCTTCGGCGTGCTCGAGATGTCGACCGCAATTCCCAACGACCTGCGATGGGTCCGCGACGTACCGGTCGCACCTGACACCTGGTACCGAATCGCGGGGTGGCTCCGCGCGGACGGCGTGACGACCGACGTCGGCGTTCATCTGTGGATCGTCGGAACGCACCGTCAATCACGCGACGTCGCGGGGACCAGCGGGTGGCAACCGGTCACGCTCTGGGTGAAGACCGGCGCCGACGAGACGACGCTCGAAGTCGCGTGCCGGCTCGGCGGCGGACCGTATCAGACCTCGGGCACCGCCGGGTGCGCCGGCCTCACCATCGAAGTCGCATCGCCGCCGGCAGCCGACCACGGCTTCGGATTCGAACCGACCCAGCCTCACCCGTACGAGACCATGGCGCCGCTCGTACAGACCACGGCCGTCCTGCTGGCGCTTCTCGCCGGGTTCTGCGCGTGGCGATCGTCACGCGGTTGACCACTCGAACGAGCGATCCAACCCCGTCGGTTTCGACCACGAGCCTCCTGGGCTTCGATCTGCCGAGATGGTCGCCGGCCAGCAGCGAACTCCGCGGATCCTCTTCAGTTCGTCGACGCTATTTCGGCGATCTCATTTTCCTCGAGTCCTTCTTGCGCAGGTTGCCGGAAGGCGCTTCGATCTTGCCTTCGACGTCGCACGGAACGAACGAGCCGCCATGACCCTCGCGCTCCCCCGACCGAATGCGCGCGACCCGCACAGAGCAGAAGAGCGCACGCGGTCGATTGGAACAACCGACTCCTCGAACGACTTGGAGTCCCGACTCCACATCGCACTCCTGGGCTCGCCGTAACCCCCGACGCCCGAACGGAGCCACGCGCGCTCCTCGAGGATCGGATCGGCCCCCTCGACCCGAAGCCCCCCTGCTCCTGTTCCACATCGACTCTCGGCGGGAGGCCAGAGTCTGGCCTCCCGGGCACTTCGCTTCGGTGGCCGACCGACTCGAGCAGGACCTCGGTTGCGTCCCCCTCCTCACCGTCGGACCGGACCAATCCGACCTCCTTTGCGGCGCCGCGCTTGTCGACGACCTGCTCGTTCTCGTGACGCGCCGTTGGAACCTGCGCCGCGTGGGATTCGGAATCGGACTGCTCCCGCTCGGCGTTGCCCTTGCGACAGTAGTCAGCCTCGCACCGCCGCCCGGGAACATCCTCAGGCACGCCGGATGGATGTTCTGGGATCCGCAGAGCGTGGCTCCGAAGGAGACTCCAAAAGACACGGCGCTTCCCGAGATCTGCCGCGCGGCGCGTTCGTCGCCTCGCGCCGACCGTAGGAAGTCTCTCTTGGGTGGGGGACCCCGCGATCGCGCCCCCACACGACTACCGCGAGCCGGAGCAGCGCGGCCGCTTCGTCGCGCAACAGCGGCGTGCCTCGAGTCCGTCGATCGCGCGCCCAGCCCAGAGCGGCGGAGATCCTGTCTCCTTGCTTGACAGTCCTTCCGAGAAGCCGTTAGCGGTAGGCGCGCGCGGACGGAGGGGAACCAGATGACGGAGAGACCGAACGTACTGGTGTTGATCACCGATCAGGAGCGGCGAGGTCCAGCCTACGAGGACGACGCCGTCGCTCAGTTTCGTTCCGAACACCTGCCCGCCCGCAGGTGGCTTCAGGAGAATGGCGTCGAGTTTGCGCAGCACTACACGGGCGCGACTGCGTGCAGCCCCAGCCGCCCCACACTTCTTACCGGCCAGTACCCGAGCCTTCATGCCGTGACCCAGACCTCGGGAATCGCCAAACACCACGGAGATGCGCGACTCCGCTGGCTCCGGCCGGCCGACGTTCCAACCCTCGGGGACTACTTCCGTGCCGCCGGCTACGACACCGTCTACAAGGGCAAGTGGCACGTCTCGGATGCCGACCTGCGCGACGACACCGGGCGTGTCGTCCGCACATCCAATAGCGCGGGGGAGAGAATCCCCGACGGCGAGCGCGTTTACGAAGAAGCAAATCCGCTCGGACCCCTGGGGTTCGACGGCTGGATCGGACCAGAACCGCACGGCGCCGCTCTCGGAGACGCCGGCGTCCGGCGCGACACGATCTTTGCGGATCAAGCGACGAGCTGGCTTCGTGCCCGCAGCAAGGAAACCGCGGACGAGCCGCGCCCCTTCCTTCTCGTCGCGAGCTTCGTCAACCCGCACGACATCTGCCTCTGGCCGAGCTTCGCGATCCGCCCACCCATCCCCCTCACCGGGCCCACTGTCCCACACATCGAGGCACCGCCCAGCGCCGGTGAGGATCTGTCCACCAAACCCCAAGCACAGCAACGGTATCGCGAAGCGTACCTTCGGATGTACGGCCCCGAACAGATGATGCGGAAGGTCTATCAGAACCACCTGTCCGCGTACCGGAAGTTCTACTATCACCTTCACCAACTCGTGGACCTGGAGATCGATCGCGTGCTCACCGCGCTGCGCGAGGGTCCGTTCTTGGACAACACCGTCGTCGTCTTCACGTCGGACCACGGAGAGCTTCTCGGAGCGCACGGCGGGCTGCACCAGAAGTGGTTCAACATGTACGAGGAGACCGTCCGCGTGCCGCTCGCGGTGAGCCACCCCGCTGCCTTGGGCCCGAAGGGGAAGCGCGTCGACGACTTCGTCACGTCCCACGTCGATCTGCTGCCCACCTTGCTCGGCCTCGCGGGCCTTGACCCCGCCGGCCTCGCCGAGCAGCTTCGCTCCACGCACTCGGAAGTCCACCCGCTCGTAGGTCGGGATCTGAGTCCGTTCGTCCGCGGCGAAGCGATCCCCGCCGAATCGAGCGCGGTCTACTTCGCGACGGAGGACCGGATTCTCGAGGGAGACCTCCAGATCTCGGCGATCGTTCAGAGCCTCCCACCACTGCGCCATGTCGTCGCCGGTGCGTACGACTCCGTCCGAGGGTGCCCGAGTTCCATCGAAGGCGTCGTCGTCCGCCTCGTCGATGGCGACGGGAACGGCCGCACCTGGAAACTGGTTCGCTACTTCGACGATCCCGATCTCTGGTCCGAGCCCGGCCGGTGCGACAGCTACCGCTACCAAGCCGGGGCACGCGCCGGAGAACTCGAGCAGCGCACCGCGCCCTACCCCGACGAGTGGGAACTCTACGACCTGGCCAACGATCCCGCCGAACTCACGAACCTCGCAGCCGCTACCGACCACGCCGCGATCTTCACCCACTTCAAAGGCGTCCTCACCGACGAACGCACCCGCAAGCGCCTCGCCCGAAACGACGCCCGCCCCTACGCCAAGGTCGACCCCCTCCCCAAACCTGAGCAACCCTGGCTCGACCTCACCACCATCCCCGGCCTCGTCCCCCTCCTAGACCACCTCGTCACCGCCGAAAAAGATGGGGACGTTGATTAGTCACGGCCGAATGTTTAATCGTCGAAATTCTGACGACTAAAGACTCGTCCGAGATTAAAGAACGTCCCGCCTACGATTAGGCCCTGACTAACCAACGTCCCCCCCTAGAAGAGCGGGCGCGATGATGTGGCAGATTGCGGTTACGATGGCGATGCCGATTAGGTTGAGCCAGAAGCCAGCGCGGACCATCTGAGGGATTCGGACGTTGCCGGTGGAGAAGACGATGGCGTTGGGTGGGGTTGCGACGGGGAGCATGAAGGCGCAACTCGCGGCGATCGTGACGGGGACGGCGAGCAGGATCGGGGAAACGCTCGATTGAACTGCGATGGCGCCGAGGACCGGGAGCAACGTCGCGGCGGTCGCGAGGTTGCTCGTGAGTTCCGTCAGAAAGACCATCAGCGTGACAGCCGCGATCACCAAAACGAGCGGACCCCACGCGCCGAGCGGTGAGAGACTCTCGCCGAGCCACAGCGCGAGGCCCGTTTTCGAGACGGTCTTCGCGAGGCTCAGGCCGCCGCCGAACAGGATGAGAACTCCCCAGGGCAGCCGTGCGGCATCCTTCCAGACCAGGAGCTGCGGCTGCGCTCGGTCCCCACTCGGCAAGAGGAACAGCGCGACGGCCCCCGTCATCGCAATGCCCGCATCCGAGAGGCCCATCCACCCCAAGCCGCTCGAAAGCGGTCGGCGGAGGATCCAGCACGCGATCACCGAGAGGAAGACGAGGCCGACCCGCTTCTCCTGCGTCGTCACGGCGCCCATCTCGTCCCGAAGCGCGTGCAGATGTGCCTCGATGGCGCGGTTCTCCCCGATCCGTACCGGAAAGAGAATGCTCGTCAGGAGCCACCAGGCGAACGGCAGCATCAGCGCGCTCACCGGGATTCCAATCATCATCCAGCGGGCGAAGCTGATCTCATAACCGTACGTGTCCGCAAGATAGCCGACGAGGAACGCGTTGGGCGGTGTCCCGATCAGCGTCGCGAGCCCGCCGATGCTCGCCGCGTACGCGATCCCGAGCAGCATTGCGACGGCGAAGTTCTCGCGATCCTCCTCGCCGACGCCGCTCGCACCGTCCCGAACCACGGCGATGACCGACAAGACGATCGGCAGCAGCATCATCGTCGTAGACGTGTTGGTCATCCACATGCTCAAGAGAGCACACGCCAGCATGAAACCGCCGATGAGACGTCGACCATCTGTTCCAATCCGTTCCAGGATCGCGAGGGCGACCCGGCGGTGTAGATTCCACCGCTCGACCGCCAGTGCCAGCAAGAAACCTCCGAGGAACAGGTAGACGATCGGGTCGGCGAACGGCGCAGCCGCTTCCCGAAAGCTCGCAACGCCCAACGGCTCGAAAACGATCAAAGGGAGGAAGGCCGTCACCGCGACCGGCACGGCCTCGGTCGCCCACCAGATCGCCATCCACAGCCCGACCGCCGCCGTCCGCCACGCCATCGTCGGCATGACGTCCTGAAACGGATCCGCGCCGAGCATCACGGCGAACACCAGTGGGCCGAGAACACGACCTACCGTCGTGTGCCGATCGCGTTTCTGCAGGCCGGAGTTCGCAGGCAAGAGCCCCGCCTCAGAAGAGTCGACGCGCGGAGCGTCGGCCCGACTCAGCCGTGGGCTCCATCACTCCCCCGCCGTGTCCCAATGAATCTCCCAGAACTCCGGCACCGGAGGCTTCAGTTCGAAGTGCCCCCCGAAGCAATCGAAGCTGGGACGATGCATGAGCCGCTCCTGCAGAAGCCGCATGTACTCGTCGAGCCCCTGCCCGGCCGGCGGCGATCCCATCTCCATCCGCTTCTTCTCGCCACACTTCTTGCAGGTCACATCGACTTTCATTCGTACCGCACCCATTCGAGGAAGAGGCCTTGCGGCGGCGCGGGAGCGGCCGCCTTGGTTCGATCGCGCGCGTCGAGGATCGCACGCAATTCGTCCACGGTACAACGCCCCCGCCCGACATCGACGAGCTGGCCGACGATGTTCCGAACCATGTGCCTTGCGTAGGCGTTCGCCTCGATCCAGTAAGTGATGAGCGGACCATCACGGACGGGTTCACTCCGACCGACTCGTCGCACGCTCGGCCGTTCGATGCGATCGGAGCCCTGAAAGCTCGCGAAGTCATGCCGGCCGACGAACACCTGGGCCGCCTCGGTCATCGCGTCGAGATCGAGCGGGAACCGGACATGCCACGCCGTGCGACGCTCGGTCGGAGAGGGCCGGCGCTCGTTCCAGATCCGATACTTGTACGCGCGGCACACTGCGTCGCGGCGCGGATCAAAATCGTCTGCGACGAGTTCCATGTCGCGCACGACGATGTCGGGCGGCAAGATGCAATTCGCCGACCAGACCACACGATCTAGATCCCTGAGCGGCACCTCGGTATCGAACGCGATCACCTGCCCGTTGGCGTGCACTCCCGAATCCGTACGCCCAGCACCCAGAACCAGCAGGGGTTCACGAACGATCGTACGGAGCACGTCCCGCAGGGTCTCCTGCACTGTCCGGCCGTTCCCGGTCTGCGTCTGCCACCCGAAGAAGTCGGTACCATCGTAGGCAATGGTCGCCCGATACCGCATCGCCCGTCAGCCGCGGGCGTCGCGCAGAGCGATCTCGAGGGTCGCCACCGCGTTCAACGCGACTCCCTTGCGCTGGTCGTCGAGACAGAGCCAGAACGCAAGTGCACCGTCACGGTGTGGATCCGCACGAACGTGCGCCACGTGCACGGCGTCGGAGCCAGCGACCTCGATTGGTCCGGGCGACAAGTCTAACGCCTCGATAGGAGTCTCGTCTTCGGGGCGCCCCTCGTCCTGCTCGCCGGCCTGGGTCGAGCCCGCGACGAGAAGCCCCCGCCCGCGAAGTAGCAGTCGCTCGGCCTCGTCGGGATCCAGCGGCTCCTCGGTCTCGACGTAGACCGACTGCCCGATTCCGTAGAACACGGGCGCGCGCACTCCGGTCGCCACGACCTCGATCGCGGGTTCACCGAAAATCGCACTGATCTCCCGGGCGAGCACGTGCTCGTCGGCGGACCAGGGCGAATCGTAGTCACCCCGTTGCGGGCGCAGGTTGAAAGCGAAGTGCTCCGGGTCCAGCTCCTCATCGAGTCCCGCACCCTGCATCAGCGCGACGGACTGCCGAGACAATCTCTGGGCTCCGTCTCGCCCGTTCGTCGACGCCGGGTACATCACGGTCGTCACGACCCGGCGCACCCGGCCCGCTTCGTGCAGCGGCGCGAGCGCGACGGCGAGCCCAACCGTGGCCGGAGACGCCAGGGCCAACGGGCCCGAGGCACCAATCGCCCCGACCAGATCTGCATTCACTTCGGGCACGATCGGAACCGAGCCAGTGCGCGCACTGGCCGCCGGTGTCGCGTCGAGTACCAGCACGCCATGGGGGACGTGGTCGACCAGCTCACTCGCAAGATCTCCGTCGCCCGAGAACAGGACGGCGTCGGCCCCGGCGAGCCCCAGAGCATCGGCACGCTCCACGCGAAGTCGATTCTCCTGGTCCACCTCGATGAAGTCGCCGGCCCCTCCCTCCCCGCCCAGCGCACGAATGCCCTCGAGTCCGAACCCGCGCTCGAGAAGGACGCGCAGGATCTGTTCGGAGATCTCCGCATCGTCTCCGACGATGGTCACACGCGGGCCGGTCATTCGGCGAGGCGCTCCCGGACGGCCTTGCCCATGTCACTCGTTGAGAGCGCCGTCTCGCCCGGCTGAGCGAGATCGCCCGTCCGCAGTCCATCTGCGAGGACCTTGTCCACCGCCCCCTCCAACCGAACCGCCGCCTCGTCCTCTCCGAGCGACGTGCGCAGCATCATCGCGGACGAGAGGATCATCGCGAGCGGGTTCGCGATGCCTTTGCCCGCGATGTCGGGCGCACTACCGTGGATCGGCTCGTAGAGACCGAAGTTCACGTTACGCGTCTCTCCCCGAACGTCACGCGTTCCGCGTCGCGTGCCGAGCGACGCGGACGGAAGAAGTCCCATCGAGCCCGGAAGCATCGCCGCCTCGTCGGTGAGGATGTCGCCGAACATGTTCTCGGTGACGATCACGTCGAAGTCCCGCGGACGCGAGATGAGATGCATCGCCATCGCGTCGACGAGAAGATTATCGAACGCGACGTCGGGATGCTTCTTCGCAACTTCGCCGGCCACTTCACGCCACAAACGCGAACTCGAAAGCACGTTCGCCTTGTCGACCGACGTCACCTTGTTGCCCCGCCCCTTCGCGAGCTCGAACGCAACCTCCACCACGCGCTCGATCTCGCCCTCAGTGTAGAAGAGCGTATCGACGGCCTCGCGACCCTGTGCACCCGTCCGACGTTCACTCGGCTCGCCAAAGTAGATGCCGCCCGTGAGCTCACGGATGACGAGGATGTCAACGCCCTTCACGACTTCTTCCTTGAGCGTCGAGGCCGAAACCAGCGCGTCGACCGGCTTCACCGGGCGCAGGTTCGCAAAGAGCTCGAGCTCCTTGCGTAAACCGAGAAGCGCCTGCTCCGGCCGAACCTTCGCGTTCGGGTCATCCCACTTCGGACCGCCGACGGCCCCGAGAAGGGCGCCGTCGGCCTGACGCGCGAGCTCGACGGCCTGCGCCGGCAAAGCCTCGCCGTATTCGTCGATCGCGTGACCGCCGATGATGGCTTCCTCGAACTCGAGGCCGAGGCCCGTCTGCTCGTCGAGGGTGCGTAGGCAGGCGATGGCTTCGCTCGTGACTTCAGGGCCGATGCCGTCGCCGGGAAAGACTGCGATCTTCGCGGTCATGGAACGGTACTCCTCTTCTCGTTGATCAGGGCCCGTGCCGCTCTTCCGCGGGACGGTGCGCCTTCAGATATTCCAGCTTGTTCAGTGCGGCGACGTACGCCTGCGCGCTGGCCATGATGATGTCGGTGTGACTGCTCCGACCGATGGCGCTGTTGTCGCCGTCGCGGAGCAAACAGGAAACGTCGCCCTGCGCGTCGGTGCCACCGGTGATCGCCTTCACGACGTAGCGTTCCAACGCAGGCCGCTTCCCGCCGAGCCCCTCGACGGCTTGCGCGAGGGCGTTGTAGGTCGCGTCGACGATGCCGTCGCCTCCCGCCTCGGCCTCGACCTCAGACTCGCCGACGCGAATCTTCAGCCGCGCGTGGGGATCGTCCGTGCTCGAAACCGACGCGTCGAGGTCGAGCAGCTCGAACTGCTTCGGGACGCGCCTCGACTCCTGCGCGACGATCGCCATCAGGTCTTCGTCGTAGACGTTCTTCTTCTTGTCGGCGAGCGCCTTGAACGCGACGAACGCCTCGTTCATGTCGAGCTCGGGGTACCACAGGCCCAACGTCTTCAGACGATCGAGAAAGGCATGTCGCCCGGAGTGCTTACCCAAGACCAGGCTGTTCGACGGTCGACCGATCGTCGACGGCTCCATGATCTCGTAGGTGAGTGCGTTCTTCAGAACGCCGTCCTGATGAATCCCCGCCTCGTGGGCGAACGCGTTGTCGCCGACGATCGGCTTGTTGATCGGCACCGTGATTCCCGTCACCTGCGTCAGCAGGTGGCTCGCACGGTAGATCTGCTCGGTCTTCACGTTGGTGCGGATGCCTTGGAAGTAGTCCTGGCGGGTTTCGATCGCCATGACACACTCTTCGAGCGACGTGTTGCCCGCACGCTCACCGATCCCGTTCAACGTGCACTCGATCTGACGCGCGCCACCCTGGACCGCGGCCAGCGAGTTCGCCACCGCCATGCCCAGGTCATTGTGGCAGTGGGTACTCCAGCGAACCGACTGCCCGTTCTCCACATTCTCACGCAGGTACTCGAACTGGGCCTTGGTCTGCTCGGGGATCGCGTAGCCGGTCGTGTCGGGGACGTTCAGGACGGTCGCACCGGCCTTCACAGCCTCGTTGAAGACCTCGACCAGATAGTCGAGACCCGTCCGGGACGCGTCCTCAGCCGAGAACTCGATGTGGTCCAAGTGCTTCTTCGCCAGAGCAACCGCCCACCCCGTCGCCTCGAGCACCTGCTCCTGGCTCATCATCAGCTTGTGTTTCAGGTGGATGTCCGAAGTCGCGATGAAGATGTGGACGCCCGGGTTCTTTGCCTTCGAAACCGCCTCGATCGAGCGGAGGATGTCGGCCTCCTTGGTGCGCGACAGGCTCAGAACCACCGGGGTGGTCACCGAGGCCGCCACGGCCGAAATGGCCTGGAAGTCCCCCTCGCTCGAAGCGGCGAAACCGGCCTCGATCACATCGACCCCCAGCTCCTCCAACTGGCGGGCGATCGCGAGCTTCTCCTCCACGTTCATCGTGGCGCCCGGCGACTGCTCGCCATCGCGCAACGTCGTGTCGAAGATCTGGACTACGTTTTCCGCCTTGTGCTCCATGTTCTCTTCCCTTTCCCGCCGCCGAGACCGGGCTGCCGCCTCCGGAACTCACACGACCCCTGCTCGGAACATGGCGTCGGATACAAAAACGCCACGGGGGCATGTGAGCGCCCGTGGCGGATCCGGTGGAGCAGCGAAGCTCCCCGCGGTGATGAGCGGAGAGATTCCCTAACCAGCCGGCGCCAGGGGCGCGCTGGTAAGGGAGAGGCTCAGCAATGCTGCCTCTACCCGGCCCAACCGGTCCTGGCTTCGTACCGTCATCATTTTAAGGCCATACGGTTCGCGCCGAGTGGAGTCAACGCGGCCCTCCTAAAATTGTACTAGTGTGGGTTTCTTGCTAATTCTCGCGGGGTTGAGCCGGGTGGTTCGCGGGGCATTTTCATGGCCGTCCTCGGCTGACCGCGACCTCGCCCACTGTTAGGTGTACTTATCTCCGAGGGGACGGAGAATTCGTTTGAATCATGTCCGCGCCCCCGGTACCCACACAGAAAACGTAGTTCTCAAGAGGCCTTTTCGGCCGGAATGGAGCGAGCATGAACGGGAAGTCGTATTGGCGCATTGGCGCCCTGGCAATCTTGGCTGCCGCGGTGGCCATGCCGTCGGTCGCATCGGCCGAAGGGACGGTCTCCGGCAAGGTCGCCTTTGATGGCACCGCGCCCAAGCGCAAGAAGCTCCGGATGGACGCCGACCCGGTCTGCGCCGCCTCGCACGACGAGCCGGTTCTCGCCGAGGAAGTCGTCGTCGGCGACGATGGCGGCCTGCAGAACGTCTTCATCTTCGTGAAGGAAGGTCTCCCCGAGAAGGATTACCCGGCACCGAGCGATCCGGTCGTCATCGACCAGAACGGTTGCCACTACGAGCCGCACGTCATCGGTGTGCAGGTCGGCCAGCCGCTGCAGATCCTCAACAGCGACAAGACCCTGCACAACGTGCACGGCATGCCCAAGACGAACGCCGGCTTCAACTTCGCGATGCCGAAGTTCGTGAAGAAGAAGGACCACCAGTTCGACTCGGTCGAGACGATGGTCGCCGTGAAGTGTGACGTCCACC
This sequence comes from Candidatus Binatia bacterium, assembly GCA_029243485.1. Taxonomy (NCBI): domain Bacteria; phylum Candidatus Binatota; class Binatia (SeqCode); species Binatia bacterium. Next base: position 159,959 of record JAQWRY010000062.1, read on the forward strand.
CGTGGATGAGCAGCTACATCGGCGTCCTCCCCCACCCGTTCTTCGCGGTGACGGGTCCCGACGGCACGTTCGAGATCGACGGCCTCCCGGCCGGCGACTACACGATCGAAGCCTGGCAGGAGAAGCTCGGCACGCAGGAGGCCAAGGTCAACGTCGCAGCCGACGGCACGACGACCGTCGACTTCACCTTCAAGGAGTCCTGAGGCCTCACCTCGAGGCCGCCGGGCTCTCCCGGCTCGCCGAAATGCGGCCCGGCAACCTCAACGGTTGCCGGGCCGTTTCCGGCGCGACGCCCCAACACACTCACGAGGGCGAGAACGCATGAACATGCAGACATCGCTCTTCTGGTTCACAGGAGCCGCCTTCTTCGTCGTCCAGCTCGGGATCCTGCTGGCGCTCATGCGCCAGAGTCGGTGCGCGGACCTCGAAACCGCCGCGAACGGACGGCTCGAGATCGTCTGGACACTGGTCCCCGCCTCTCTCATAGCGGCTCTAGCCCTGATGCTAGGAGGGCTCACGACGGGCTCCTGGACGGACTCCGAGACCCCCATTGCGGCAGCCCCCGGCATCACGTTGCGCTGGGCCGGCCCCGAGAACGAGCCCTCGGCGGAGCGTCGCCGATGACGGGCAAAATGCGCCCGGGCACGCTACCCTTTTCAGGGTGAGCCGCCCGATGGAGAGGAGCGTCGCCATCGAAACCCCCGCGACACGGGCCCTCGACTACGTCGAACTGACCAAACCGCGGATCACGTTCATGGTGGTCGTGACCACAGCTGCTGGTTATCTGCTCGGCGCGTCCGGCGGAGGGTCGTTGGGACTCCTGCTCCACACCATCTTCGGCACTGCGCTCGTAGCCTCGGCCGCAAGCGCTCTCAATCAGTGGTTCGAGCGCGACACCGACGGCCTGATGGAGCGCACGCGAAACCGGCCGCTTCCCGCGGGTCGGCTCGAACCGACTTCCGTGCTGATCTTCGGGGTCGCCGTCGGCGCGTTCGGCACGGCATACCTCGCACTCTTCGTGAACACGCTCACCGCTGGGCTCGGCCTCGGTACGCTATTACTTTACGTCCTCGCGTACACACCGATGAAGCGTGTCTCGTCCCTCTGCACGATCGTCGGAGCGGTTCCCGGCGCTTTGCCGCCCGTCATGGGTTGGTCCGCTGCACGCGACGATCTCTCCACCGGCGCATGGGTTCTCTTCGCCGTGCTCTTCCTGTGGCAGATGCCACACTTTCTCGCGATCGCCTGGATGTACCGCGACGACTACAAGGCCGGCGGACAGCCGATGTTGCCCGTGCTCGACCCTGATGGGATGCGCACCGGACGCCAGATGATTCTCTACTCGCTGGCCCTTCTTCCGGTGAGCCTGCTACCAAGCGTGATCGGCCTGACGGGGCCCGTGTATTTCACCGGAGCTTTCCTTCTCGGGATGGCCTACATCGCGGCGAGCGCATTCGCCGCCGTGCAACGAACCACGGACTCCGCGCGAACCCTCTTGCGCGTCTCGATCGTCTATCTCCCCATCCTCCTCGGGCTGATGGCAGCCAGCAAGGTAACCCCCTGAGCACCGCAACGACGAACGATACCGCCGGCAACATCCTCGAAGTCGAGGGCCTCGGCCACTCCTACGGCGACACGCGCGCCCTCGATGGGCTTACGTTCGACGTAGGCCGCGGCGAGATCTTCGGGCTGCTCGGTCCGAACGGCGGCGGCAAGACCACGCTGTTTCGGATCCTGACCACATTGCTAAATCCGAGCGATGGTCGCGCACGGATCGGCGGACACGACGTCGTCGGCGACCCCCAAGCGGTCCGCCGACAGATCGGCGTTGTCTTCCAATCGCCGAGCCTCGACGTGAAGCTCTCGGTCCACGAAAACATGGTCCACCAGGGACATCTCCACGGCCTGCACGGCGCGGACCTCGGTGCCCGGATTAACGAGATGCTCGGCCGGGTCAGCATGACCGAGCGCGCGGCCGACATGGTCGAGACCCTATCCGGCGGCATGCGGCGGCGGGTCGATCTGGCGAAGGGGCTCATGCATCAACCGGACCTGGTCCTGCTCGATGAGCCGACGACCGGCCTCGACCCCGGCGCCCGGCGCGACCTCTGGAACTACGTCACGAATGCCCGCGACCGCGACGGACTCTCGGCCCTGATCACGACCCATCTGATGGGCGATGCGGAGCGTTGCGATCGCCTCCTCATCATCGATCATGGCAAGATCGTCGCGCTCGGAACGCCCGACTCGCTGCGCGAGAGCGTCGGCGGCGATGTCATCGTCGCCCGCACCCCGGACCCCGCGACCCTTGCCGCCGAAATCGGTCAGAAGCTCGACCAGAGTGCCGAGGTGGTCGACGACACCGTTCGGATTCGCCGGTCTCGCGGCCATGAATTCGTACCGCTCCTTTTCGAAACGTTCCCCGGTCGCATCGAAGCACTGAGCGTCGGCAAGCCCACGCTCGAAGATGTGTTCATCCAGCACACCGGACATCGCCTCTGGGAAGAGAGCGACGACACCGAGGCCTGAAAGACTACCGATGAGTAAAATGGATACCCTGGTGCGACCGACGTACACGCTGTGGAAGCGCGAGATCGTGCGCTTCTACCGACAGCGCAGCCGCATCGTAGGCGCGCTTGCGACGCCGATCTTGTTCTGGATCCTTCTCGGCTCCGGGTTTGCGGAGTCGTTCAAGGCAAACGGCGCCCCGGACGGCGTCGGCTACGCAGAGTACTTCTACCCCGGGGCGATGACGATGGTCGTTCTGTTCACGGCGATCTTCTCCACGATCTCCGTGATCGAAGATCGCAAAGATGGCTTCCTGCAGGCAGTTCTCGTGGCGCCGGTTGCTCGCTCGACGGTCGTGCTCGGCAAAATCCTCGGGGGCGCGACACTAGCTCTCGGGCAGGCGCTGCTCCTGCTCGCCGCAGCCCCGCTGGTCGGACTCGACCTCAGCCTGGGGGACTTCGCCATCGTGACGTTGATCCTCGCCGTGATCGCGTTCGGTCTCACAACCCTCGGTTTTCTGATCGCGTGGCGGATGGACTCCACGCAGGGCTTTCACGCGATCATGAATCTCGTGCTGATCCCGATGTGGCTCCTCTCAGGCGCGTTCTTCCCCGCGGCAGGAGCGGCAGGCTGGCTCCGGTTCCTGATGGTGGTGAATCCGCTCACGTACGGCATGGCCGCGCTGCGACGCTGCTTGTACCCGACTGGTGTCACCGTCGGCCCCGACGTCCCCAGCCTCGCCCTGGCCCTCACCGTGACCGTCGCCTTCGCGGTCATCACCTTCCTGATCGCCAGGTCGCAAGCATCCCGCCCGCTGGACGTCGGGCTCGCGTGACCGAAGCTTCTGCCCCGTCGACGCGGCGACGCGGCCTGGCCCCGATCCTGATCGGGGCGGCGCTCGCCGGCCTGCTCCTCCTGTTCCTCGGACTGCAGGCCATGCCGGACCGAAACCCGGCCCTGCCGGTGATCGCCACCGTGCCAGACTTCACCCTCGTCTCGTCGCAAGGCGAGCCGTTCGGCCGGCGCGACCTCCTCGGCCACCCGTGGATCGCCGACCTCATGTTCACGAGTTGCGCCGGAGTCTGCCCGCGCATGACGACCGAGATGGCCCGCATCGAAGAAGGCGCGCACGACCTTCCCAACGCGAGATTCATCTCCATCAGCGTCGACCCGGAACGCGACACTCCCGAGGTTCTCGCCGCGTACGCGAAGAAGCTCGACGTCGAGCGGGACCGCTGGTTCTTCCTAACCGGCGATCGCGACGCCGTCTACGAACTCGCCAGCTCCGGCTTGCTCCTGCCGGCACAAGAAGGTGACGTCGACCAGGGGCAGGAAGCCGTTCTCCACAGCTCGCGTTTCGTGTTGATCGACAGCGAGGGGCGCGTCCGCGGGTTCTACGACTCCCGCGACACCGGCGCCCTCCTCCGACTACGCTCGGATCTGCGCCGCGTCGACGACGCGCCTCTCGGCTGAAGACCCAAGCTCGATCCCAAGCACTCGTCTCTCACGGTCCGCGGGTGGTACTCTACCGAGGGGAGTCGAGGCGAGATCCAACGGCGAGGCCCCGGCCGGTTCATCACGCATCTCGTGCGGCCGCATCCGCGCGGGGGCCACGAAGTCGCGACCTCGCGTCGCCACCGCAAAGGCCTGTTCCCGCATCACGTTCGCAATCACGCGGAAGCGGACCGACCACGCCCAAGCCACGCCGCCGCCTTCTTGCATCTCTGGGCCCCCGGCAGGGTCGCATGGTGGGTCGCCCTCCTCTTCGCGATCGGAGCTTCGCTCTTCGCGCTCGGCAGCGCGAGCACCGCCTGGCCCGACCTCGCGCCGCGGCTTCTACGGGCCCCCGAAGACCTGACCGCAGTCTTCTTCGTCGGCTCGCTCTTCTTCACGACGGCCGCGTTGCTCCAATGGCTGGAGGCTCTGAACGGCGACGTGACCACCGCGTTCGACGCCGGGTCGCCACGACGCTGGCGCTGGTTCGGCTGGCTTCCGCACAACCTCGGCTACCTCGCGAGCGCCGTGCAGCTCGTCGGCACGCTCCTCTTCAACATGAACACCGCCGACGCCGCCCTCTCGGGGATCGGCTGGGTCGAGGAGGATCTACTCGTGTGGACGCCGAACATGCTCGGGTGCGTCTGCTTCCTCGTAGCGAGCGTCCTCGCACTGGTCGAGGTCACACAGGGGGCGTTCGCGATCGAGCCTCGGAGCATCTCGTGGTGGATCGCAATCATTAACCTCGCGGGCTCGGTCGCCTTCCAGATCTCCGCGTTCTACAGCGTCGCGGCACCCACCCCGTCCCCCGAGAGCTCGGTGTTCCTGGCGAGCCTGTACACCTGGATCGGGGCAGTGTGCTTCTTGGTCGGTGCCTACCTGATGATTCCCGAGCTCTTCGACGAGGCCGAGCAGGCTCCCGCTTCGTAGCCGAGAATCCTCACCCCAGATCACCCGAGCTGAGCGCGACCGAGGGAAACGGCGCTCGCAGCTACACCAGGGAGAGCACCTGGTCGTGAGGAAGCCGGGCCTCGGTGAGCCCCCCGCAACTCGGCCGGCCCGACTCCGAGGCGTGGGCTGATGTGCACGATCGGGGCGTGGGAGTCGCTGTCGGCCGAAATCAGTAGAAGCTCCCGCCTCCGCCGGAGATCAAGACAAACTATCGAAGACACCCGCGACCAAACCGCCTAAAGAGTGGCGATTAAAGAACGTCCCTACCGGCCGGCTCAGCCGCCCGGAGGCGGATCGCCCGGCTTCCACTCGATCGTCGGGCGCTCGGAGCCCGCGTAGATCCGGACCAGCAACGTCCCGACGGCGGCGGCGAGGAACGGCAGCAGGAACGCGAAGCGACCGTATCCTTCGTCCCAAGATGCCGCGCTTCCGAGCAGCCCTACGACGAAGCTGATGCGAGCGACCTGTCGCTCGCGGTCGGTCGTGTCCGACGCACGGTGGGCCGGGTTCGACGGGAGGGGGATGGTCGCGGCGTTACGACGCCGGATCTCCCCGGGGCGTGGCCAGACCGCCGCGGGTCAGCCCTCGACCGGCGTGGGGGCGGCCGCGCCTGCAGCCTCGGCCGCAGCCTCGGCTGCATCGTGCTTCTTGATGGAGCGGTAGATCGTGAAGCCCGCCCCCACAACGATCGCGGGCGGCAATGACAGCATCATGATCGTTCCGAGAACGAAGCCCTTCGTCCAGTCATTCTCTTCGCCGCCGAAGCATACGGCGCACGCATCGGCCAAAGGCGGCACGCAGAGCGCACCGAGAACGACGAGCACAAAGAGCATACCCATCCAGCCGACGCGGCTAGCGCGAGGAGGTCTCATCAGCTCAGTGCCCACCGTCGGCAGTCCCGTGTCCAGCCATGGTGGCCTCGTGCATCTGCACGTACGGATTTCGCTTCGCGGCTTCCTCGGCCTGGAGCGTCTCGAGCTCGTGAATGCCCAGGTCCGGCAGAACGAACACCAGCAGAATCATGACCAGCCCGAGGCAAACACCCAGCGAGACGTTGATCAGCCGGCCCTCGTCCTTCAAGTGCATGAAGAAGGTGCCGATCAGGAAGACCTTCGCAAGCGCGATCACCAGCGCGATGACCACGCCGGGTCCCGGCGGCAGGTTCATGTACGCCACACCCACGGTGAGAATCGTAAGGAACCCGAGGGCTCCGAAGATCGTCAGATAGGTCCGTACCGCGGCCTGCGGATCGTGTCCGTTTGCGCTCATGTTCGTCTCCCGAGTCCCTTCCTACAGCAGATACAGAATGGGGAAAAGGATGACCCAAACCAAGTCGACGAAGTGCCAGTAAAGCCCTGCACACTCCACCCGATCGTGGTTCTTCGCATACATCCCGCGCGCGCCCTGAGACAAAACCACGAACATCAGGACGATTCCGCCGATGACGTGGAGCACGTGGAGCCCGGTCAGCGTGTAGTAGAACGAGCCGAACAAGTTGCTCGAGATGGTGATGCCCTCGTGCCACTTGTGGTTGTACTCGTAGCTCTTGATCATCAGGAAGCCGAAACCGCCCCCGATCGTGCACATCATGAAGCGCTTGAACTTATCGATGTTGCCTTCTTGCATCGCGGCCAGCGCCAACACCATCGTCACCGAGCTCGTGATGAGGACGAAGGTGTTGAGCGTCGCGAGAGGAACGCCCATCATCGCGCGCGGCGGCACCCAGAAGTGGCTCGAGCCACTTCGCAGGATGACGTAAGCGCTGATCAAGCCGCCGAAGAGCATGATCTCGGAGGCAAGGAATGCCCACGTGCCCAGCTTGGCATGTGAGATCCCGGTTCGGGTCGGAACGGATTCAGGAAGCGGAGTCACGGTCGCATTCTCCTATTCAAGTCAGGTCTGAGCGACCGTCAAACTGCCTCGACCTCGTCCTGAGGCCAATAGTCCGAGTCGTGACCCGGGACACTGTACTCGTACGGGCCGCGGTGTACCTCAGGCGGAGTAGCGAAGTTGCCGTGCGGCGGCGGGGACGGACACGCCCACTCGAGAGTGGTCGCTTCCCACGGATTCTCGCCCGCCTCTTCGCCGTTCCAGATGGAGTAGAAGAAGTTGAAGAGGAACGGAATCTGCGCGAACAGCATGATTGCCGCGGCAACACCGATCACCATACTCCAACCCTGAACCGGCAGGTTGTGCCACTGGAGGGTCGGGTCAGCGAGACGACGCTGCATGCCCCACATGCCCTGGATCAGCATCGGGAAGAACACGAAGTTGATCGGAATGATCGTGCCCCAGAAGTGCAGCTTGCCGAGCGACTCGTTCATTCGCCGCCCGAACATCTTCGGGAACCAGTAGTACGTGGCTCCCATGAGGGCGATGAGGCTGCCCGGCGCCACCACGTAGTGGAAGTGGCCGATCACGTAGTACGTGTCGTGGAGGTAGAGATCGGTCGGCGCGAAGCCCAGAGGCAGACCCGTGAGGCCGCCGATGCCGAACATCGGAATGAAGGCGATCGCGAACAACATCGGCGTGTTGTAGCGGATCTGCGCTCCTCGCAGACTCAACAACAGGCACGTCAGAATCGCGACGGATGGAATTGAGATCGTCATCGTCGTCGTCACAAACAAGTTCGCGAGGCTCGTCCTCATGCCCGAAACGAACATGTGGTGCGCCCAGACGACGAAGCTCAGTGCGCCGATCAAGACCATCGAACCGACGAGCTCTTTGTAGCCGAACAGCGGCTTGCGAGTGTTGGTGGCGATGATCTCGGAAACGATGCCCATCGCAGGCAGCAGGAGCACGTACACCTCAGGGTGTGCGAGGAACCAGAACAGATGCTGCCAGAGAAGCGGGCTTCCGCCGCCGGCCCGTGGGAAGGCGACACCGCCGTAGAACATGTCTTTCGGAATGTAGAAGCTGGTCTCGGCGACGCGATCGAGAAGCTGCAACATCGCGCCCGCCTGAAGAACCGGGAACGCGAGGAGCAAAAGAACCGCGGTGACGAGCTGCGCCCAGACGAACACCGGCATGCGACCGAGAGTCATCCCCTTTGCACGCATGTTGAGGGTCGTGACGAGGAAGTTCACCGAGCCGAGAAGCGACGAGGCGATGATGATGACCATCGCGATCAGCCAGATCGTCTGCCCGGGAGGGGCCACAACCGAGAGCGGTGCGTACGACGTCCAACCGGACTGCGCCGCGCCCCCCGGAGCGAGGAACGAAGACATCATCACGACGCCACCGACGAAGTACACCCAGAACGACGCCATGTTGAGGCGCGGGAAAGCCATATCGTCGGCACCGATCTGCAGCGGCAGAACGTAGTTGCCGAAGGCGGCCACGCCGAGCGGCACGACGCCGAGGAAGATCATGATCGTGCCGTGCATCGCGCCGAGCTGATTGTAGAACTCGGGCGCCATGTAGCCGTACGGCATGTTGTTCTCGCCAAAGATCGTGGAGAGCAGCGTGCGGAACATGCCGAGCTTCTCGGGATCGAAATCGTCACCCGGAGCCGGAATCGCGAGCTGATACCGCATGAGCAACATCATCGAGAACCCGACCAGCAGGAACAGGAATGACGTGATCATGTACTGAATGCCGATCACCTTGTGATCGACGGAAAAGATGTATTTACGCCAGAAGGACTGCGGCTCGTGATGACCGTGCTCGTCGCCGTGACCGTGCTCGTTTGACACAGAAGCTCTCCTCTTCGTGGTCCGTTACTCGAACGATTCGTCGCTTCTGACGATCACGAGTTGCTGGAAGCAGCGGTTCCGGCATCGGCGAGCTTGTACTCTAGCTCTTCCTTGAACCACTCGTCGTACTCTTCCTGAGACTTGACGAAGACGTTGCCCACCATCTTCGTATGGCCGAGACCACAGAGCTGCGCGCAGCCGATCTCGTACTTGCCGGTCTTGTTCGGCTCGAACCACAAGGTCGTCAGCATTCCGGGCAGGATGTCCTGCTTGTTCCGAAAGTTGGTGACCTGGAAATCGTGGATCACGTCCTTCGACGTCATGCGAAGGATGAACGGCTTGTCGACCGGGACGTAGAGATTATTTATGGTCGTGACGTCGTCCAACGAAGCCGGATCGTCGTCGTCGATCCCCATCGGGTTCGACGCCGAGACGAACTTCACATCCCGACGGCCGAACTTCCCGTCCGGTCCGGCGTACTGGAAGTTCCACGCGAACTGCTCGGCGACCATGACGATCTCGAGCGAGTCTTCGACGGGCGGCGTCTCCTGCTTCAGCTCGGCCCACATCGGGATACCGAAAGCCAGGATGAGCCAAACCTCGAAAGCCAGGATGATTCCATCGGGAATGAACGACGCCCTCTCCCCTGCCTGGTGATACGTCGCTTTCCCGCCCTCCTTTGCCCGGTACGCGACCAAGCAATAGGCGAGATAGACTCCCCAGATCACAAACATCGCCACCATGACGACGTGCAGGAGGACCATCAACGAGTCGATGTCCCCTCCGTACGTCGTGGCCACCGGCGGCAAGCCGATCGTGTATCCACCGTCCGAATTCACGCGTTCCCCCTAATCATCCGGAAGTTCAGGCCCAATCCAGCAGAGCTAGAAAAGGGTTTTCAGGGTTAGAGTCAAGGCCTGTGGCACCGCTCATTTCATCAGACACTCTAATGGACGAAGGTCCGAAACGCCCGCGAATTGGGAAATGCCGCAAAATGAGGCTCAAGCGAGGTCGGGCAACGGCAGCTCGACCACGTGGCGCTCGCAAAAGGCGCAGCTGGACACCCCGCGTGCCTCAGCGGCAGGGTCCAGGACGTCCACGGCCCAACGGCGGAAAGCCCGGTAGTTCGAGAACACAGCCTTCGGGTCGCGGCCCCGTTCACCGAGCCGAAAGTGTGGTGCGTCATTCTCCACGGCGAACGGGCAAGCGCGAAACTCGCCGGTCGACCGCAGCACCGGGAAGCAGAGAAGGCACCCCGTCCCATGGCCATGGTAGTCGCTCTGCCGGTCGCGATCGAAATCCTCGGCCGCACCCGCCCCCGACTCGTACAGCACCTTGTAGCCCGAGAAGACGCGCATCGGGTGCTCGCGCGACCAGGCCTCGAGCGACTCCTTGGCGTGATCCGACAACGGTTCGGCATCTCGGCCCATGTAGATCGAGTAGTTGAGAACCGCCTCGGTCTTCTCATCGCTCTCGAGCACGCGGATCAAATGGCTCGCGCGGATGCCGTTCGAGTAGATCGAAAAGAGACCCTCGAAGCCGCGTGCGCGCAGGTACTGCATTGCCCACAGGAGTCCCTCGGTGTGGAGCGTCGGCTCGCCACCGTAGAACTTGATGTTGCCATCCCGTGCGACCTGGCGCGCCGCCTCGTCCAGAACCTGTTCGGAGTACTCCCGATGCCATCCCTCCGGCGACCCGAAGACGGTGCACCACGAACAATCCCGGTTGCAGAAGTTCCCATCGTACAGGAGCAGCTCTCGGAGTTCCGTGTCGCCGTCGTGGAACGTCTCGACGCTCTCGTGGAACGTGATCGGGCGCAGCCGCGGGTCGCGGTTCGAGTCGTTCAGCCCCCAGTCGTACGTATTGTAGACGAGTTCGAGGTCCTCGAGGCCGGCCAGGTCTTCCCCCGTATGCTCAGCGACGAACTGCAGCACGCCATGTCGGTACTCGCCGGTCGACTCGGTGTCACCCGCGAAGTCTTCGGCGTACATCTTGAACAGACGGGAGACGAAGATCTTACCCGCATCGCGATCGATCCGACAGTTCCACTCACTCGCGAGGAAGTGCCGCGTGGCGTCCGCGAGGGTCTTGTCGAGCTCGCCCGGCTCGTAGGCCTTGGGCCGCATCGGGGGGCAGCCGCCCGACGCACAGTTGATCGCGAAGTGGATCCGGGGCTCGGTGAACCGACCTCGCAGGATACGGTGCTCGATGTCGTCGAGGCTGATGGGCGTACCGCCCGCGACGTGGCGCTCTCGCTGGAAGAACTGGCCGTCGCGCGTCTTGAAGACCGAGCGGATCGGGTACTCGTCCATCACCGCATCCAGGACCAGCGCGTTGTACGCATTGATCCAGTATGCGAGCGCGGCGCCCTCCCCTTCGAAGCGAACGGGGTGCGAATCGGGACTCGCGGCAGCGAGCTGCCCCACGACCCCGGCAAGCATGTCCCGCCGCTCGGCGAGGGCCTCGTAATCGACCTTCCCTTGGGCGCTGACGACGGCCGACAGGAGCTGGGTCCACGGTGCGTAGTCGAAGCCCGACGCTTCAGGGGCCATCACCACCTTGCCCTCCGGAGCTCGCGCGGCGGACCTCTCGGTCGCGCTGACTCTGACGGCGCTTTACGCGCTGCCGCACCCAGCCAACCGGGCCCGACGCGACGTAAGTTAGCATCCCAAGGAACAGGAGGATCTGCGGCTGCGCAACGACGAACATCACGAGAATGACCAGGCCGACCAGCGTGTAGAACGGCCGCTGTGCGCGCCAGTCGATGTCCTTGAAGCTGTAGTACCGGATGTTGCTCACCATCAGCAGTGCAAGGCCGTAGATCATGAGGAGCAGCAAAACGTGCTTGCTGGTCTCGCCCTCGCCTCCGAAGAAGAAGTAGAGCAACACCGTCGCCGCGACCATGTCGGCGGCGGCGGGAATCGGCAGGCCGATGAAGCTCTTCTTTTCGACGTGCGCGACCTGCGTATTGAAGCGGGCGAGCCGCAGAGCGCCACACGTCACGTAGAGCGACGCGGCGAGCCAGCCCCAGTGCCCCCAGGGGCCCAGCGCCCAGTTGTACGCGAGGATGCCGGGCGCGACCCCGAACGCGACGAGATCGGCGAGCGAATCGTACTCGACACCGAAGTCGCTCGTGGTGTTCGTGAGTCTAGCGATGCGGCCGTCGAGACCATCGCTCACGTGCGCGATGACGATGCACACGGCTGCCGTCAGGAAATCCCCACTGCTCGCACGAATGATCGCGAACACGCCGAGGAAGACCGTGGCGGTCGTGAACAGGTTCGGAAGGAGATAGATGCCGCGGCGCCGGTCGGCGCCGCCTCGAAGCAATCGAATCGAACGAGGCGGTCGGCTCATCCTTACCCCAACTGACCGAGGACGGTCTCCCCTGCGGTGACCCGATCCCCCGGCTTCACGTTCAATTTGAACCCGCCTGGGACGAATATGTCAACTCGCGAGCCGAGCTTGATCATCCCGACGCGCCCACCCCGCTCGCAGGTCTCGCCCGCCTTGACCCGGCACACGATACGGCGGGCCAGAAAGCCCGCGATCTGGATGAAAACGAGTTCCCGACCGTCGGCGGCCCGCATGACGATCGCGTTCTGCTCATTGTCCAGAGACGCCTTCTCCGAGAAGGCTGCGAAGAATTTCCCCGGGTTGTAGTGAACCGCCACGACCTCGCCGTCTACCGGCGCGCGGTTCACATGAACGTCGAGCGGCGACATGAAGATGCTGATCTTCGCAGCGTCTTGCCTGAGGAACCGCTTCTCCTCGACGGACGGCTCCGCGATCAGCACCTTGCCGTCCGCCGGCGAGACGAGCTGCGTCGCATCCCCCGGAGGCGTGCGACGCGGGTCGCGAAAGAAGTTCGTGAAAAACAGTCCGAAGAACGTGCACACCGAGGCGACCACGCCCAGCACGATGGCAAGCGCACCCGTCGTCAGCGCCACACAAGCCCAGGCTGCCCCGGCCAGGAGGAACGATGTCGAGATGGGCCGATAGCCGTCCGGCGCAAGCGGAAATCCGTCGTCGCCAGCCATATCGGATCCGTCTCCTAGTTCTTCGACTTGTCGACGATGCGCTGCGACTGCATCCAGGGCATCAGGCCCCGCAGCCGCTCACCGACCTCTTCGATCGGGTGATGCTCACCCTCGGTACGAAGCTCTTTGAAGTGGGGCTGACCGCACTTGTGCTCGGTCATCCACTCGTCGGCGAACTTGCCTGACTGGATCTCGGCGAGGATCTCCTTCATCGCCTGGCGGGCTTCGGTTCCGATGATGCGCTTGCCGCGCGTCATGTCCCCGTACTCGGCCGTGTTCGAGATCGAGTAGCGCATGTTCGCGATGCCGCCCTCGTAGATGAGGTCGACGATGAGCTTCACTTCGTGGAGACACTCGAAGTAGGCCATCTCCGGGCTGTAGCCAGCTTCGACCAACGTCTCGTAGCCGGCACGGATGAGCTCGGTGATGCCGCCGCACAGGACGCTCTGCTCGCCAAAGAGGTCAGTCTCGGTCTCTTCCTTGAAGCTGGTCTCGATGATGGCGGCGCGACCGCCGCCGATCATGCTGGCGTACGCGAGCGCGATGTCCTTCGTATCACCGGCGGGATCCTGTCCGACGGCGATCAAGCACGGAACGCCGCGCCCCTTTTCGTACTCGCTGCGCACGAGGTGTCCAGGGCCCTTCGGCGCGACCATGAACACGTTCATGTCCGCTGCCGGAATGATCTTCTTGAAGTGGAAGTTGAAGCCGTGACCGAAGGCCAAGTAGTCGCCCGGCTTCACGTGCGGTGCGATCTCGGCGTCGTAGGTCTCCTGACCGAGTTCATCGGGCACGAGGACCATGATGATGTCGCCCCAGGCAGCCGCGTCGGCCGTCTCCTTCACCGTGAGTCCGGCCGCTTCGGCCTTGGCCCACGAAGCACTCGTCTTGCGCAGGCCGACACAAACGTCGGCGCCGCTCTCTTTCAGGTTGTTCGCGTGCGCATGCCCCTGGCTGCCGTAGCCAACGACCGCAACCTTCTTCCCGGACAAGAGAGCCGGCTTTGCGTCTGCGTCTGTGTAGATGTTGAGTGCCATCGAGCGTGTTCCTTTCGGTGAAACCTGTGAAGGTCTCTAGATGAAATCTGCGTCTCCATCGCGGGAGATTCGTCCTTCGTGTTCGCCGCCGACGTCGAGGTTCGGCTCCGCATCGGGCGCTGCCTTGAGAACCTGCTCGCCGCGGTAGCAAGCCACCATGCCGGTGCGAACGATCTCGAGGATGCCGAACGGTTCGAGGAGTTTCGTGAACGCCTCGATCTTCTCCTGACTCCCGGTCGCTTCTACGACATACGAGCCGGCCGCCACGTCGACGACCTTCCCGCGGAAGATGTTGATCACGCTGAGCACGTCACCGCGCGTAGCCGGATCGGCCTTCACCTTGATCAGGGCGAGTTCGCGCTCGACGCTAGCCACGGCGCTGAAGTCGCCGACCTTGATGACGTTGACGAGCTTGTTCAGGTGCTTCGTGACCTGTTCGAGAACGCGATCATCGCCCTGGGTTACCAGGGTAATGCGCGAGACGGTGGAGTCGGCAGTCTCTGCAACGCACAGGCTTTCAATATTGAACCCGCGCCCGCTGAACAGGCCTGAGACTTTCGCCAACACCCCGAACTCGTTCTCGACGAGAACGGAGATAATGTGACGCATGGGCGAGCGTTTAACGGTTCGCTTCGCCCAAATCGAGCCTGTTCGGGCGCCACGGCCCCCGCCTCACCACGCGTGACAAACCTGTTGCTCTTCCAGGTCCCGAACCCGCAATCGCGTCAGTGGGCCAGGGCGCCTTCGCCCTTGTGGCGGCCGAGGATCTCCATGATGCGATCCTTCCCGGCCAGCTTGAGCTTCTGGAGGCGTTTGCGCTCCGTTTCTTCGTCCTTGGAGAGGTGCTGCTTGCGGTTCAGAGCATCGATCTGATGCTCAAAGCCGACGTGTTCCCGGTAGTACTTATCGAGTTCGGAGTCCGTATCTACCAGGGACTTTATCAACTCCTCGTCGTGCTTCTCCATGTATCGTCTCCTCCGACCGGACAGTCATCCGACCAATGCTGGGGGGGGGGCCCCATTGTTACGCCCGGTGACCACTGTTTTCAATCCTGTTCCGTGCCTCCGGAGCGCCTCTCACGCAACTTGAGCTCGGCCTCGGAAGCCCTGAGATAGGTCGGCGCCAGGTACGCCGTGTCCGCAGGACCATCGGCACGAAAGTACCTCAACCCGAGTTCCGCGACCGCAAATCCCCGCCCTTCTGGGCTTTGTGGGACCGCCTCGATCGCCGCCCGGCGGCCCAGAGCCGCCAGGATTTCGTCCGGATAGCGCTCGCCACCATCTCCCACGACGCGTAGCGTCGGACAGGCGCCCGCGCCGGCCATCAGAGGCCCGCCCATCCGGGCGGCCGCCGACGCCGGTTTTTCGACGGCATCCGCGAGGACGCGCTCTGCTGTGGTCGGCCCCGCAGCGCGAAACAGCGCGGAGTAGACTTCGCCCTTCCGGGCGTCCAGGCACACACAGATGAGTGCCCCCGAGCCGTCGCGCCCCATGCGACAGGCCTCGGTGTGGGCGTAGGCCTCCAGCGTCGAGACTCCGACCAGCCAGGCGCCGGTCGCGAGAGCCAGCCCCTTGGCGGTAGCCAGCCCTACCCGCAGCCCCGTGAACGACCCCGGGCCGATCGAGACCGCGAATCCGTGCACGTCGCCCAGAGCGCAGCCCGCCTGCTCCAGGCATTGGTCGATCGCCGGCAGCAGCGTCTCGGCGTGGCGAAGTTCCTCCTCGTGCGCCACTTCGGCGAGGCGCTTGGGTGGGGCGGCATGCGACTCTTCCACCAAGCCGACGCTCCCGGCCCGCGTGGCCGTATCGATACCGACGACACGCAGGAGCGACGTGGGACCGCTCACCCGACGACGAGTCGATGGATATCGTTGTAGAGCGCGAAGCCCATCAGCGAGATCAGGAGAAACATGCCGACCTGCGTTGCGATCTCTCGGGTCCGAAGCTGGATAGGATGCCCAACGACCTTCTCGATTCCGAGGAACAGCAGGTGGCCTCCGTCGAGGATCGGGATCGGCAGCAGATTGATGACGCCCAGGTTGATGCTCAAGATCGCCATGAACGCGATCAGCGCCTGAATCCCCTCGTTCGCCTGATCGCCCGCGATCTTCATGATCATGATCGGGCCACCAAGACTCGACGCCGGAACGACGCGCTGGAACAACTTCACGATCGAAACGACTGTGAGCCGTACGAACTCAACGGTCCGCATGAAGCCCTGCCCGATCGCGACGATCGGATTGCTGCGCTCGGTGATGATCTTGCCGGCGGGACCGACGCCGATGACCCAGGTCGGGATGGGTTCACCGAAGATCGATGAGCCCTCGATCTGTTTCGGCGTCACCTCCATCGTGCGCTCGACGCCGTCGTGCAGCACCTTGAGCGAAACCGGTGCGCCCTCGCCTGCTTTGATCCCGTTGGAGAGATCCTCCCAGCGATCGATGGCCTGACCGTTCACGGCGACGATCTCGTCGCCCTTCTCGATCCCGGCAGCCGCGGCCGGCATGTCCTCTTTCACGTCACCGATTTGCGACGTCAGAACCGGCACACCGGTCGCGAAGAGGATCGTGTAGAGCAGCCACGCGAACAAGAAGTTGAACACGGGGCCGGCCGAGACGATCACGGCCTTCGCCCAACTCGGCTTCACCGCGAAGGAGTTGTCCTGGTCGACGGTCTTGGGATCCGGATCGCTGCCGTCGTCTTCTTGCCCGACCATCTTCACGAAGCCGCCGAGCGGAATCGCGGAGAGACAGTAGTCGGTATCGCCGACGCGCCTCGAGATGAGGGCCGGCCCAAAGCCGAGGGAGAACTTGAGCACACCGACGCCGACCCACTTGGCCGCCAGGAAGTGTCCGAGCTCGTGTACGAAGATTAGCAACCCCAGAACGAGGATAGCCGCGAGAATATTGGTCACCATACCTTGGGAGCTCCCGGAGACGCTCGGTTCACAATCCGAGGCCCGTGTTCCAATAGTAGGTGAAAACGAACGGCAAAACGAGTGCGTCGATTCGGTCCAGAACGCCCCCGTGGCCAGGCAGGATCCACCCCGAATCCTTGGTGTCGTACGCCCGCTTGAGCATGGACTCTATCATGTCCCCGGTCTGGGACAGGATCCAGATGATCAGCCCCAACCAGAGCGCCGATCCCATTGTGAGTCCCGGGGGCGGCAGCAGCCAGGCGACGAGCCAGGCTATCAAAAGAGCCCCTCCGAGCGCTGCGATCGCACCTTCGACGGTCTTGTTCGGACTGACCCGCGGGAAGAGCTTCGTCTTCCCGGCGAACCGCCCACCGAAGTACGCTGCCGTGTCGGCTGCCATGGTGCATGCGATGACGAAGAAGACCCACCGCGGACCTCCCTCCGGGAGTGCGTGCAATCGCACCGCATGCGGCAAGAACAGGCCGACGTAAAGCGCGGCGAGCAAACTGTGCGCGAGCCGGTCCACAGCGCCGCGCATGTCCGGATCGGCGAGCGCCAGGATCAGCCCGACGGCGAGCACGAGGCAGAGCACCAAGCCGAGCGCATCGGTCCGGTGGAGGATTACAGTGCCGGCGAACAACAATCCCGCGAGGATCGAGAACGCCTGCGACCCGCGATGTTCCGGGGCCGACATCCCGACAAACTCGAACAGTCCGATGGCAGTGACGGCGACAATCAGACCGGCGAACGCCCAGTTCGGCCCTGAGAAGATCAGCCAGAAGAGGCTCGGGAGCGCTACCGCCGCAGTCGCGAGCCTAGCGCGCAACACGCAAGGGAGCTCGATCCGGCGGCACTACCGCCTCTGGAACGTCGTCCGTCGCTTGCGCAGACACTTTCCCGAATCGGCGCTCGCGTGCCTGGAACTGACGAAGGGCCTCGATGAACTGCTTTTCCCGGAAGTCGGGCCACAGCGTCTCGGTGATGTAGATCTCGGTGTACGCGACCTGCCACAGCAGGAAGTTGGACAGGCGCACTTCCCCGCTGGTGCGGATCAATAGATCGGGATCGGGAATGCCGGCGGTGCCGAGGCTCGCGGCAATCGTGTCCTCGGTGATGTCCTCGGGCTGGAGGTCACCGCGCTTCACCTTGCGGGCGATGCCCTTCACCGCGTTCGCGATCTCTTCACGAGCGCTGTAGGACAGCGCGAGAATCACCGTGAGATCGCGGTTGCGCTTCGTCTGCTCGACCGTGTGGCGCAACGCCTGGCGGACATCGGCAGGAAGCTTGCGCATGTTGCCGATGACCTGCAGCCGCACGCCGTTCTTCATCATGCGGTCGAGCTCGGTCGTGGCATAGCGCTTCAAGAGGTTCATCAACCCCTTCACCTCTGCCTCGGGGCGCTGCCAGTTCTCGGTCGAGAAGGCGTACAGGGAGAGGTACTCGATACCGATCTTTCGCGAGAGCTCGACGATCGCCTTGACGGAGGCCTTCCCCCGGCGATGGCCGTAGAGACGCTCCAGCCCGCGACCGGCAGCCCACCGGCCGTTGCCATCCATGATGATGGCGACGTGCCGAGGAAGACGGTGTAGGTCGAGATCTCGGACGAGCTGCCTCATCCGAGAGGATAATGAAGTCATTGCCTTCCCCACTCCCGCGACCTCATACCGCCATGATTTCTTCTTCCTTGGCCTTGAGCGAGGCGTCGACCCTCTTGATCCCGTCGTCAGTGAAGGTCTGCACTTTGTCGTGCGCGTGCCGGTGATCGTCTTCGGCAATTTCCTTCGATTTCAATAGCTCCTTCAGGAGCTCATTCGCGTCTCGACGATGGCTTCGCATCGAGACTCGGAAGTCTTCGGAGATTTTCTTGACGTGGCGCACGAGGTCTTTGCGTCGCTCTTCGGTCAGCTCGGGGATGGGAATCCGTACGAGCTTACCGTCATTGATCGGGTTCAGGCCCAAGTCGGAAGCAGTGATCGCTTTGTCGATTTCGCCGATCGAGTTCTTGTCGAACGGCGTCACGACGATCAAGCGGGGTTCAGGACAGTTCACCGTGGCAAGCTGGTTCAAGGGCGTGTTCGCCCCGTAATACTCGACGTAGATCCCATCGAGCAACGAAGGCGACGCACGCCCCGTGCGCACTCTGGAGAAATCCTTCTTCAGCGACTCCGCGGTCGCGTCTATCTCCATCTTCAGCTGTTCGAGCACGTCGTCGATCACGAGCCGCCCCCTCCACGCACGATCGTTCCAATCGGCTCTCCCCGAGCGACCCTGGTGAGGTTGCCCGGGACGAGCAGGTTATAGACCAGAACTGGGAGCTCGTTGTCCATGCAGAGAGAGATGGCGGTGGAGTCCATGACCTTCAGTTTCTGGCTCAGGACATCCAGATAGGTCAACTCCGCGTACTTCTTGGCGTCAGGGTTCTTTTCCGGATCGGAATCGTAGACCCCATCGACCCGGGTGGCCTTGATGAGGACATCGGCACCGATCTCGACGGCCCGGAGGCTCGCCGCGGTATCCGTGGTGAAGAACGGGTTGCCCGTTCCTGCCGCGAAGAGGACCACGCGGCCCTTCTCGAGGTGACGAGTTGCGCGCCTGCGGATGTACGGCTCGGCGACCTCTTTCATCTCGAGAGCGGAGAGAACGCGCGTCTGGACGCCCTGATTCTCGATGGCCGCCTGGACCGCTAGGGCGTTCATGATGGTCGCGAGCATGCCGATGTAGTCGGCCGTCGCGCGCTCAATTCCGTGCGTGTTACCGCTGCCGCCGCGGAAGATGTTCCCGCCGCCCACGACCACCGCCAGCTCGACTCCCAAGGCGTGGACATCCACGATTTCCTTCGAGAATTGGGCGAGTTTATTGTCGTCGATGCCGGACCCATCGGGTCCGGACAGGGCCTCTCCAGAAAGCTTCAGAAGGACCCGGTGATAAGCAAGCTCAGAAGCCACCGGGATCTTCTCTATCAGGCTTCGCCCGACGCTTCGCCCAATTGGAGGCGAACGAATCGGGTAATTTCGATCGGAGCCCCAGCTTTTTTGCCGGCCTCCTCGACGAGCTTCCCGACGGTCACGTTGCCGTCCTTGATGAAGTCCTGCTCGACGAGGCAGGACTCGGCGTAGAACTTCTCGATCTTGCCCGAGACGATCTTCTCAACGACGTGTTCCGGCTTGCCGCTCTGGGCTGCCTGACCGCGGTAGATGTCCTTTTCCTTCTCGAGCTCGGACTCGGGGACGTCCTCTCGGCGGGCGAACCGGGGGCTGGCGGCCGCGACCTGCATGGCCACGTCCCGCAGGATCGTCTCGATCTCGGCTACGCCGTCGCCCGAAGCGGTGGTCTTGGCCTCGACCAGCACGCCGATCTTGCCACCGGCGTGGATGTACGAGCCGACGACACCCTGCCCGTCGCCCGGAGCCAGCCGGCCAACGCGGCGGGCCAGAACGTTCTCGCCCATCGAAGCGATGCGATCGTTGATCGTGTCGGCGACGTTGCCGCCGCCGGGGATCTGCATGCCATCGAGCCCAATCGAGGCCGCATCCGCCTCGCCATCCAGCTTGTCACAGCCTTCGAGGACACTGGCGAGCTGGTCCGCGAGCTCGGAGAACTGATCCGTCTTGGCGACGAAGTCGGTCTCGCAGTTGAGCTCCAGCAGAACGCCCTCGCCGGCCGAGACGCGTCGCGCGGCGACCGTACCCTCGGCGGCAACGCGACCAGCGCGCTTGGCAGCCGTCGCAAGGCCCTTCTCACGGAGGTACTTGATCGCACCTTCCATGTCGCCGCTCGACGAGTCGAGCGCGGCCTTGCAGTCCATCATGCCCGCGCCGGTCTTCTCGCGCAGTTCCTTCACCTGTAAAGCTGAAATTCCCACTCTCGTGTGACCTCTGTTGGCGGTAGCCGTCAGGGCCGCCTGCGCGATCGCAGCCAGCCATCCCCCTGAGGGATCCGCCGGACGTATTATGTTGCGGTTAGGCTCCGGCGGGCGCTACGGGCGCGGCGCCACCTGCTGCCGGCGGGGTCTGCTCGCTACCACTCGGGGCATCGTCGACACTCTCCGCCTGCATGCGCTCTTCGAGAATGGCCTTCCCCTCGAGGACGGCGTCGGCAATCGAGCTGCAGAAGAGCCGGATGGCGCGAATCGCGTCGTCGTTGCCGGGGATCTTGTAATCCACGACTTCCGGGTCGCAATTCGTATCGACCACCGCGATCACGGGGATGCCGAGATTATTCGCTTCCTTGACCGCAATCTCTTCGCGCTTCGGGTCGATGATGAAGACTGCGTCCGGCAGCTTTTTCATGTTCTTGATGCCGCCCAGGGAGAGGTGGAGCTTGTCGCGCTCGCGCGAGTAGTTCAGGATTTCCTTCTTTGTGAAGGCCTCCTGCGTCGCGGGATCCTCGAGCATCTCCTCGAGCTTCTTCAGGCGATCGATCGAAGCCTTGATCGTCTGGAAGTTCGTGAGCATGCCGCCCAGCCAGCGGGTGTTGACGAAGAACCCGCCACAGCGCTCGGCTTCTTCACGAAGCGGATCCTGCGCCTGCTTCTTGGTGCCGACCAAGAGGAGCTGGCCCCCTTGAGCGGCCAGGTCGCGCACCTCTGCGTACACATCGCGGAACATCTTCACCGTCTGCTGGAGATCGATGATGTAGATCCCATTTCGGGCGCCAAAGATGTAGCGCTTCATCTTTGGGTTCCAGCGACTCGTCTGGTGACCGAAGTGGACTCCGGCTTCCAGAAGCTGTTTCATCGTCGGCTCGGGCATACTGTCTCCCTAAAAGATCCCCTACCGAGCAGGACGCACCGGTAGGGATGCAACCCTCACCGGCTAGCAAAGGCCCCCCAGGGACGCAAAGCCCTCCCCGCGCAAAGCCTCAAGAATTCATGGAATCCATGAATTCGTCGTTGGTCTTGGCCCCTTGGAGCTTGTCCAGGAGAAACTCCATCGCCTCCACCGGATTCAGCTGGGAAAGCAGCCGCCGCAGGATGATGACCCGATTCAGGGTCTCTTTGGGCATCAAGAGCTCTTCTTTGCGGGTCCCGGACCGGTTGATGTCCATGGCCGGGAAGATCCGACGGTCGATCAGGCGCCGATCGAGGTGGACCTCCATGTTTCCGGTCCCTTTGAACTCCTCGAAGATTACCTCGTCCATCCGGCTGCCCGTGTCGATCAGGGCGGTGCCGATGATGGTGAGGGAGCCCCCGTTTTCGATGTTTCGGGCGGCCCCGAAGAATTTTTTCGGCTTGTGCAGGGCGTTGGAGTCCACCCCGCCCGAAAGCACCTTCCCCGACGGCGGAACCACGGTGTTGTAGGCCCGGGCGAGGCGGGTGATCGAATCCAGCAAGATGACCACGTCGCGGCCGTGCTCGACCAGGCGCTTGGCCTTCTCGATCACCATTTCGGCCACCTGCACGTGTCGGGTCGCGGGCTCGTCGAACGTGGAGCTCACGACCTCGCCCTTGACCGACCGCTGCATGTCGGTGACCTCTTCGGGGCGCTCGTCGACCAGCAGGACGATCAGCATCACATCGGGGTGATTCTTCGTGATGCCATGCGCAATGTTCTGCAGCATCACGGTCTTACCCGTCCGCGGAGGCGCCACGATCAGCCCGCGCTGGCCCCGACCGATCGGCGTCATGATGTCTAGAACGCGGCCGGTGACCTCGTCGGGACGATGCTCCAGGTTCAGATGCTGCTCAGGGTACAGCGGGGTGAGATTGTCGAAGAGGATCTTCTCGCGAGCCTTCTCGGGCTCCTCGTAGTTGATCCCGTCGACCTTCAGGAGTGCGAAGTAGCGCTCGCCCTCTTTGGGCGGCCGAACCTGACCGGCGACCACGTCGCCCGTGTGCAGGTTGAACCTACGCACCTGCGACGGCGAGATGTAGATGTCGTCGGGGCCGGGCAGATAGTTGTAGTCCGGCGATCGCAGGAATCCGAAGCCGTCCGGGAGCACCTCGAGCACGCCCTCACCCGTGATCATCCCGGCCCGTGCCGTCTGTGCCTGCAGAATCCCGAAGATCAGCTCCTGACGACGCAGCGCGGCAGCTCCCTCGACCGCAAACTCGCGCGCCATCTGCGCGAGCTCCTGGATCTCCATGGCCTTCAGTTCGGCCAGATGGATCGGCGGCGGCGCTTCGCCGTTCGGCGCGGCGATCGGCGGCGCCTCTTCGTCGAGCTCGTCGGCGGCGACCGGAGCCGTCGCACCAACCCCTGTACCGACCTCGGTATCGGATCCTCCTGCACCGGCCGTCGCGGAGCGGGCACGGGAACTCGTGGGCTTATCCTTGGCGGAGTCCGCCACGGGGCGTCGTTGAGTCATGGGAATTTGCCTCGGGGAGAGGAGGGAAGAGTCCGGAAAAACGAAGTGCCAGTCGGAATCGACCGGGCACGCTCAAACCTAGCTACTGCGGCTGGTCGTACTGGCTTCTCGCGATTGCTGTCAAGCTTATTCCTGTTCGACCGCGGTGCTCTCGCCGGCGTCCAACGCACGAAGGAGCGCACGCATGTCGGGTGCGAGCGGCGCGACGAAGTCGACCCATCGGCCGTCTTGCGGATGTCTCAGGCGAAGACTCGCCGCGTGCAGCGCGTGACGCGGAAAAGACTCCAGCAGAGTCTTCTCCGCAGGCGGCGTACCACGGCGCGCACGACCGTTTCCGTAGACGGCATCCCCGACGAGTGGATGGCCCAGGCTCGCGAGGTGCACACGAATCTGATGTGTCCTGCCGGTCTCGGGCGTGACCTGGACGAGGGACGCGACGCGATACTCCCCACCGAACTCGGAGAGAACCGTATAGCGCGTGCGGGCCTCGCGACTCTGCCCATCGCGCGCCTGCATTCTCTTTCGATCGCCGGGGTCGCGACCGATCGGAAGATCGATCAGCCCGTCCGCCTCGCGCGGAACGCCGAGAGCCACCGCCGTGTACGTCTTGCTCACAGTCCGAGCCGCGAACTGGCGAGACAGCTGGTTCATCGCCTCGGGCGTCTTCGCGACGATAATCGCCCCGGTCGTGTTGCGGTCGAGCCGATGGACGATCCCCGGACGACGCGGATCGGGCCAGCCGGGTCCGAGGTCCCAGCGGTGCAGAAGAGCCGAGACCAGCGTGCCATGCCGACAGCCCGGGGCCGGATGCGCGGCCATTCCCGCCGCCTTGTTGAGGACCACGATCCACTCGTCCTCGTGCAGGACGTCGAGGGGAAGCGCCTCGGGTTCGACGTCCGACGGCGGCTCCGGCGGGATCTCCACCTCGACGACGGCGCCAGGCGTCACCGAGAAGCTCGTCTTCCGCACCTGACCATCGACGAGGACGTGACCGTTGCGAATCAACCCGGCGATGCGCGACCGCGTCGGCAAAAAGCCCTGTCCGGCGAGGAAGCGGTCGAGTCGTTTCCCGGCGTCGTCCTCCCCTACCGTACACCGCACGCGCCGGGTCTCCGCCGGCGGGTTGGTCACGACGTCGCCGCCACGATTCGTCGAGCCGCTTCCGCATCGGCGCGGATCTGCGCGACGAGCGCGTCCACCCCGTCGAACTTCACTTCGCCCCGCAGCCGCTGCACAAAAGCGACGCGAATCGTGCGTCCGTAGAGATCTCCGTTGTAGTCCAAGACGTGGGTCTCCAGACGACGCCCCACGCCGCCGAACGTCGGATTCGTGCCGAGATTCGCAACACCGCCGCGGGTCGGCTCGCCGTCGATCAGGACGCGCACCGCGTACACGCCGTCGGGCGGCAGCATGCCACCGCGCGGCAGGATGTTCGCCGTGGGAAAGCCGATGGTCGCGCCGCGGCGATCTCCGACACGAACGATTCCGCGCACCTCGTGGAGTCGGCCGAGGAGCTCGCCGGCAATGTCGACGTCGCCAGCCGCGATCGCCTTGCGGACCTGGCTGCTGCTCACCTTTCGGGTGCCGAGAACGAGTGGGTCGACGACCTCGACGTCGAACCCAAGCTCGCCGCCGAGCGAACGGAGGACGTCAGGTGTTCCGGCACGATCGCGACCGAAGGTCACGTTGTAGCCCACCACGACCACGGCCGCGCCGAGTCCGGCGAGCAGGAATCGTTGCACGAACTCGCGCGGGGTGTGCGCGGCGAACTCTGGCGTGAACCGCTGCACGACGACGCCGTCGAGGCCGGCCTCCCGCAGCCGGTAGAGCCGCTGGGCCAGCGAGGTGATCAGGCTCGGGGCGCGCTCCGGGGCGAGAACGGCCACCGGGTGCGGACTGAACGTAAAGACCACGGGCTGGCCGCCCAGGTCGGCCGCACGATCGAGGGTTCGACGCACGATGGCGCCGTGTCCCAGGTGCAGACCATCGAAATTCCCAAGCGCGACGACCGGCGAATGGAACGGCCGCTCGCCCGCCTTCAGGTGCCGAACGACGCGCATTTCTCAAGAAGGAAGCGGCTGGCGCCGCCGGACCTGATTAACACCGAACGCCGCGGTCGGCACGCCCCGAACTTCGGGCGGAGCCGGCGAACCGGTCCGGACCAACCTGAATCAGCCCCCGAGCACCCGCAGCTGCTCCTTGGCCTCAGCGGCCTCCGGGCTACCGGGATGATCCTCGATCAACTTCTGCAGGATCATGCGGGCGTCGATCTTGTCACCCGTCCGCGCGAAGGCGTCTGCCTGGCGCAGCAGAGCGGCGGGCTTCCGATCGCTGTCCGGCCAGGTCACCAGGATCTCGTTGAAGGCCAGAATCGACTCGTTGTATTTGCCCTGCGAGAAGTAGGCCTCGCCGATCCAGTACTGAGCCACCGGGACGAGCTTGTCTCTCGGGTTGCGGCTCACGTAGTTTCGCAGCGACTGGACCGAGCGTTGGTAGTCGCCTCGAGAATAGCTCTGCAGCCCCTGCTGGTACTCGCCGTCGTTGCCGCGAGCCATGTCGTTCTGCAGGTTCGACGCGCCCGAGCCCTGAGGCGTGGGCGTAGCACCGGCGGCAGAACCTCCACCGGCACTACCCGGATCCACGCCGGGAGGTGTTCCCGGCGGGGTCGTGGGCTGGCCCGAATAGTCCGTGCCGGTTCCGTAATCGCGCCCGGCCGTGCCGCCCGGAGGCGTGTCCGTGCCCGGAGGATACCCGCCCTGCGCGTACCGATCGGCGGGCTTCCCGTGCGTCGATCCCGACGCGTAACGCGAATCGGCGGAGCGCCCACGAAGTCGAGAGACTTCCGAATTCAGCCGATCGAGGTCGGCCCGTTGATCGGCCAGACGACGGGCCAGCATGCGCTGCTCCCGGCGGATCGACGAGAGATCGACCTGCGAGGCACAGCCGGCGAGCATAGCTGTGGTGCCTACGGCAATCGCGAGCACTGCCGTGCGTGACCTGCCCATGAGGCGTCTATTTGGATCCAGCTTGTCCATCGTTACTCCAGCCCCCCACCCGCTCGGGGGTTCGTTCTAAAATCAGCTCAGGACGACGAGGTGAGTGCGGCGATTCTGCGACCAACAACTCGGCGTCTCGTCCTGGCAGGCCGGAAGTTCCTTGCCGTAGCTGATCGTCGACATCCGCTCCGGCGAGATCCCGATGCTGACGAGATAGTCCCGGACGGCCGTCGCGCGGCGAGCGCCGAGGCCGAGGTTGTATTCGATCGTGCCGCGACTGTCGCAGTGGCCTTCGATCTCGATCCGGGCGTTGCCGTTGGCGCGCAACCACTCCGCGTTCAAGTCAAGCAATTCTCGGGCATCCATCGACAGGCTGTAGGAGTCGTAGTCGAAATAGATGTCGTCGAGCGGGCCCTGCGATCCCCCACCGAGCGTGCCCTGCCGGTAGTGATCCAGGCTCGAACCTTCCTGCAGGCCGCCTGGCAAATCGCTTTCTCCAACCGGGCCGGCACCCTCGTACTGGGCTCCGTCGTAGCCCGAGTAGATGTCGTCCTTCTTCTCATCGTCGGTCATCGAACAACCCGACGCGAGAAGAGCGAGGGCAGCCGCGAGGGCCACCACCATCGTCATCCACATCGACCGTTCGTCGTCGCGCGTTCGAACCGCGACGCGACCACCACTCCTGCTAGCTTCGGCACTGCCGCGTCCGCGGCGTGCATACGAAGATCGCTGCATCCCAAGCCCCCGCCCCATGTCGTCCTCTCCTCACAGCGGGCCAACCTTCACTGGCTCAATTGAGCCACGGCGACCAAGCTGGACTGGTATCACCGCCAGGCCCTGTGTTCAATCGATACTGCTGTCGCCCACGCCAATCGGAGACGAACAGCTCCTCGCCCCCCGCGCGCGTCGAGCTGAAAACGAGATAGCGACCGTCGGGCGACCAGCTCGCGCTCGTGTTGTCTCCGGGGCCGCTCGTCACCTGCCGAACACCCCCCGTGGCCAGATCGACCACGAAGATCTGGAACGACCCGCCGGGGACGCGACCAGTGTACGCGATGCGTTCGCCGGTCGGCGACCAGGACGGCGACGTGTTGTAATTCCCCTGGCGCGTTACCCGACGTAGCGCCCCACCGCTCGAATCGACCACGTAGATCTGCGGGCTTCCGGCCCGCGACGAACAGAACGCCAGCCGGGCACCGTCGGGCGACCACGTCGGACTGACGTCGATCCCCTCGTTGCGCGTGACGACTTCTACCGTCTTCCCATCATTGTCGACGATCACAATTTCGGTGTTCCCGCGCGCTTCCTCACGAGAAACCGCGATCTGCCGGCCGTTCGGAGAATAACGCCCACCGACGACGAGCCCGGGTCCGCCCAGAACCCGCCGGCGACGCTGGGTGCGCGTATCGACTTGATACAGGCGCGGGCGCCCGTCGCGGTACGATGTATAGAGCAGCGACCGGCCGTTGGGCGCCCAGCTCGGCGACAGGTTGATCGTCTCGTTGCGGGTCAGCTGGCGGAGGTCTCCACCGTCGAAGCGCATGACCCAGATTTCCTTGAAGCGCCCTCCCCGCGTGGACACGAAAGCGAGCTCGCTGTCGAACGGCCCGCGGGTTCCGGTCACGAGCCTCAGAATCTCGTCCGCGAAGCGGTTCGCCATGCGCGGAAGATCGGCGAGAGGCGTGTCGTAGCGCTTCCCGCCGAGGACGCGGCGCTCGATGACGTCGTAGAGGCGCACCTCGAGCGCAAACCCGGCCCCTGCGGCCTGGAGGCGTCCCGCAACGAGGAATCGCGCCCCGGTGGACGCCCACCGGGTGTAGTCGACCTGCCCGCTCGCATCCGGCGTGGCCGATGCCCGGGCCGCAAGCACACGGAACAGCCCGGAGATCTCCAGATCCCGCGAGAGCGTTTTCGTGAAGGGAGCGCCATCGGTGCCTCCACCCGCCAGCGGGGACACGACGACCGGGAATGCCGTCTGTCCGGGCCCCGAAACGAGGCCTCGCACCTGCGCCGCCACCGGCTGGGCCCAAGCGAGCGCCGCAACCAAGCCCCAGACCAACACCACCCCGCGCCTCATCCCCACTCCCATCTCCCCACCTTGGCCACATCTCGGGCCAGTCGTCACGGGGAACGCTCCAGATCGGCCGGCCGGAAGGTGAGTTGGACGTCCGAGAACGTCTCCCGGTGGCGTTGCGGCGGCGGGCCCAGGTTCCGGACCGTACGCAGAGCGCGCAGGACGGACTGGTCATAGGAGCGGTCTCCCGACGAACGCACGACCCGTATGTCGATGATGTCGCCGACCATTGTCACCCGGAAGCCGATCTCAACCTCCAGGTTCGGGGACCCGCCGACCCACACCCACGCATCACGGATCCGGGTGATCATCTCGTTGTAGTACAGCAGGAAGTCGGCACCGCGCAGCGTTCCGCCGCCACCGGTTCCCGTTCCGAAACCGCCGCCGCCCTGGCCGCCTCCGCCGCGGACACCACCCGCGCCACCATCGCTGCTCGCCCCCGACGCGGCGCCCGGGGACGTCGAGCCCGACCCGGTACCGACGCGCGCACGAACCCGCGCCATCGCTTCGGCGATACGGGCGTCGCGTTCCTGGTCGGGTGAACCCTCGGCCACCTCGGCGGACGGTGCGGGATCGTCCGGCGCCGGCGGCGCGGCCTCGACCCTCTTCTTTGCGTCCGGCTCGTCCCCGGCACCATCCGTATCCTTCTTCGCGGGTTTCGCGGTCGCCTTGGGGGCTTCGTCTTTTTTCGGTTTCGCTTTTGGCGCGGCGGGCTTCGCCGTCGGCTTGGGCTTCGCTTTCGCGGTTGGTGCCACCGTCGGCTTCAGCTTGGGTTTCGGTGACGGCGACACGGTCGGAGCTGGTGACGCAGTCGGCACCGCGGTCGAATCTGGGGTCGGTCGGACCGTCGCCACGGGAGACGGCGTCGGAGTCGCGGTTGCCCGCGGACTGGGCGACGGCGTCGCATCCGGTGTGGCGGTCGCCGGTGCCGGAAGAATCACGTCCGCCGGCTCCGTCGGCTTCTCCGGCGCACGATCAGGCTTTGCCGGCACCTTCGGCGGCGGCTTGCGCGGTTCGGACTTGGCCACCCGCTTCGGCTCGGGCGGAGGCGCCGGATCGACCTGCGGCACCGCCCCGCCGAGGTCGGGAAGCTTGGCTTCCCAGCCGGCCGGAAGCCCTCCCGCCAAGCCGGCGGCGTACGTCTGGGGGCTCTCCGGTCTGAGGCTCAACTCCCCCGAGAAGAAAAGCGCCAACAGCAGAACGAGGTGAACGGCGACCGAAGCGGCGATCGCACGGTAGAGACTCCGATCGAGCCTCCGATCGGTCAGGATCGGCGACCGTCTCCGATCTGGGCCGCCCTCCATCGAACCCGGAGGCCTAGCCTGCCTCAGAAGGCAGCTGCGTGACCATCCCCACGTTGCGGATGCCCGCCTCGCGAATCGCCGCCATCACCGAGATGACTTCGCCGTACGGGAGACTCTCGTCGGCGCGCACGTAGACGGACTCGTCGGCGCTTTCGTCGGCGACACCGCCGAGCTGCGTCACCAACTGCGCGCGAGTGAGCTTCTGTTCGTTCAAGTACAGATCGCCCTCACGCGTGAGCGAGACGACGAGTGGGATCTCGTTGCTATCGAGCGGACCAAGTTCCGCACGCGGCAGATCGACCGCTACCCCCTGCTGCAGGATCGGCGCCGTCACCATGAAGATGACGAGCAAGACCAGCATCACGTCGACGAGCGGCGTGACGTTGATCTGATTCATCGACCCACCGGAGCCGGGCTTATCGAAGGCCATTCAGCATCGCCTCACTTCAGGAAGTGCCGCTCGGCGATGTTGAGGAACTCCGAAGAGAAGTTCTCCATGTCGGTGTGCAGAACCTGGACTTCACGGTTGAAGTGATTGAACCCGACGACCGCCGGGATCGCGGCGGCGAGGCCCACCGCAGTCGCAACAAGGGCTTCGGAGATACCAGGCGCGACAGCCTGGATGCTCGATGTGTGGGCGGTCGAGAGACCGCGGAATGCATTCATGATGCCCCACACCGTTCCGAACAGCCCGATGAATGGTGCGGTCGAAGCCGTCGTGGCGAGGAAGGTCAGGGTTTTCTCGAGACGGGTGACTTCCTGGTTCGTCGCGCGGCGCATCGCCCGTTCGACATTGGCCGCGCCGCCGAGCTCGATCTCGCTCTCGTTGTCGTCACCGCGACGAGCGCGCGTAAAGCGGAGCAGCTCCTGGTAGCCGGCGCGAAAAACGTGCGCGACCGGGCTGTGCTCGTACTCGAGGCTCGCGGTGTGGATCTGGCCGAGGCTCTTCGACTCCCAGAAGACCTGGACGAAGCGCTCGGACTGCAGGCGGGCGCGTCTGAGCTGGCGAAGCTTGTAGAAGGTGATCCCCCAACTCGCTGCCGAACTCGCGAGCAGGACCCAAAGGACCGCCATCACGACCGGTCCGGTCCCGCTGAAGAGGTGTTCGATCACCTCAAAAATCCCCCCAACCCAACATCACCACAACCCAGGTTGAACGTACGAGCCGCCGACCCGCGGGTCAATGAATCCGGGGAAAACTACGCCACAACGCACGCGCGGGCCTCTAGCGGGGCCGCGATCTTGTGCTGACTAGAGGCAATCCGTAGGGTGCGGGAAGCTTTTTTGGCAATTCGCCACTCCAATCGAACCGTCTTTCAAGGAGAATCAGCATGTCCGTGCGTGTCGGAATCAATGGCTTTGGACGCATCGGCCGCAACATCCTGCGGGCCGCCCTCGGCAACTCCAACATCGAAGTCGCCGCCGTCAACGACATCACGGACGCGAAGACTCTCGCCTACCTCCTGAAGAACGACTCGGTCCACGGCCCGCTCGACGCCGACGTCGTAGCCGGCGACGGAGAGATCACGGTCGGCGGCAAGTCGATCAAGGTCTGCGCAGAGCGCGATCCCGGCAAGCTCCCCTGGGGCGACCTTGGCGTCCAGCTCGTCGTCGAGAGCACCGGACTCTTCGCCAGCAAGGAAAAGGCGAGCGCGCACATCAGCGCGGGTGCCAAGAAGGTTCTGATCTCCGCGCCGGCGTCCGGCGTCGACCTCACGGTCGTTTACGGCGTGAATCACACCGAGTTCGACGCGAGCAAGCACGACGTCATCTCCAACGCGTCCTGCACGACGAACTGCCTCGCGCCAGTGGCCAAGGTCCTGAACGACTCGTTCGGCATCGAGCGCGGCCTCATGACGACAGTCCACTCGTACACGAACGATCAGCGGATCCTCGACCTGCCCCACTCCGACCTGCGTCGCGCCCGCGCCGCTGCGCTCTCGATGATCCCCACGACGACCGGCGCCGCGAAGGCCGTCGGCCTCGTCCTCCCCGAGTTGAACGGCAAGCTCGACGGCATGGCCGTTCGCGTGCCCACCCCGAACACCTCGCTGGTCGACCTGTGCGCCAACATGAAGCAGGACGTCACCGCCGAGCAGATCAACACCGCCATCAAGGCCGCTGCGGACGGCCCCATGAAGGGCGTGCTGCGGTACAGCGAGGCGCCGCTCGTGTCGATCGACATCAACCACACGAGTGAGTCGTCGATCTTCGACGCGCCTCTCACGAAGGTCATCGACGGCCGCCTCGTGAAGGTCCTCTCGTGGTACGACAACGAGTGGGGCTTCTCGAACCGCATGGTCGACATGATGCAGCACATCGGCGGAAGCCTCTAAGGAGGCCGCCTGGCCTGCCTGCGTGATGAAGATCATCGACGAGCTCGATCTCGCCGGAAAGCGCACCTTCATCCGCGTCGACTACAACGTCCCGCTCGACAAGAGCGGTGACGTGCGACGCATTACGGACGACTCCCGCATCCGCGGGAGTCTGCCGACGGTCCACTACGCACTCGAACAAGGGGCGCGAGTGGTCCTGGCGTCGCACCTCGGACGGCCCAAGGGCCAGGTCGACCCGACGATGTCACTCGCGCCGGCAGCGGAGCGGCTCTCCGAACTGCTGGATTGCAAGGTGACGCTCGCAACCGATTGCGTCGGCCCCGCGGCCCAACAGGCCGTGGCTGCACTCGGTGACGGCGAGGTTCTGCTGCTCGAGAACCTCCGCTTCCACGCCGAAGAAGAGAAGAACGACCCGGCGTTCGTCGCGCAGCTCGCATCGCTCGCCGACGTTTACGTGAACGACGCGTTCGGCACGGCGCACCGTGCGCACGCGTCGACGGCCGGCGTTGCCGGCGTCGTTGCAGAGAAGGCTGCGGGCTTCCTCCTGCGTGACGAGATCAAGCATCTCGGCGTCCTGCTCGAAGGCGCTGAGCATCCTTTCGTCGTGATCCTCGGCGGCGCCAAGGTTTCGGACAAGATCACGGTGATCGAGAACCTCCTCCCCCGCTGCGACGCCATGTTGATCGGTGGCGCGATGGCCTACACCTTCTTGAAGGCGCAGGGTCTCGGAGTCGGCGGATCGCTCGTCGAGGAAGACAAGCTCGAGATGGCCGCGAACGCGCTCGCCGACGCAAAGGCACGCGGCATTCCGCTGCTGCTCCCGTCGGATCACGTCGTCGCCGAAAAGCCCTCGGCCGACGCGGCGGCGGAAGTCTCCGGACTCCAGATCGCGGACGGCTGGCTTGGCGTCGACATCGGCCCCGAGAGTCGGAAGCGGTTCGCGGAGCAGATCGCCTCGGCGAAGACCGTTTTGTGGAACGGACCGATGGGGATCTTCGAGATCGACGCGTTCGCCGGCGGCACGCTCGCGATTGCGGACGCGATGGCCCAGAACCCCGGCACGACGATCGTCGGCGGCGGGGACTCGGTGGCCGCCATCGGCCGCGCGGGCGTCGCCGACAAGATCACGCACATTTCGACCGGCGGCGGAGCCTCTCTGGAGTTCCTCGAAGGCAAGACCCTGCCCGGAATCGCTGCGCTCGGCTGAAAAACGTCGAAATCCGGTCGGTGTCCTCCATCTATTGACCGGCGTGGAGACTCCCGTCAAGTATACGCGATGAGACTGCTGGCTACCGTCGGACTCGCTCGCCTCCTGCTCGCACCGACGAGCTCCCGCGCCGACAGCGATCCATCCTTCGGATCTGGCGGCGTCGCCACGGTCTCCGTCACGGACGCGAATTTCGAGGCGGAGCCGGTGCGCGTCGCGACTCAGGCCGATGGCAAAATCGTCGTCGCCACGAGAGAAGGCGGCGGCGACGACTAACCGGCCGACGTGACCGTGCAAGCCGACGGCCACATCCTCGCAATCGGCGAGGACGACAATGGGTGGGGCGCTCCACAGAACTTCGTTTCCGTGCGGCTCGAACCCGACGGCAACCTGGATCCGACCTACGGCACCGACGGTCTCGTCCTGAAGCGCCCGGACGCCGTTGTGGCCCATTCTGCCCGATCCCACGCGCGCGCCGGGGCCTCGTCCGTCGCGCGCCGGGCCGACGGCTCGCATGTTCTCGTCGGCCCGACGACCCCGGACTTCGTGTCGGGGACCGACGTCGCGATGGCGATTCGATACCTACCCGACGGCAGCGTCGATCCTTCTTGGAGCAGTGACGGCATCTTGGAGGTCGCGGGCGTCAGCACCAGCCTCACGACGGACAGTGCGTTCCAGCCGGACGAGAGAGTCATCCTCGCCACCCGCGAAAACGGCGACGTGCAGCTCCGCCGCCTCCTCGGGTTCGAACCCTGCGGCAACGGACTGCTCGACCCGTGGGAAACGTGTGACGACGGCAACACGCTCGCCGGCGACTGCTGCTCACCCACGTGCCAACTCGATGCCGCGGGTGTCGCATGTGGTGGCGACGCAAGCGGGTGCACGTCGGACACGTGTGACGGTCTGGCCGTCTGCGAACACCCGAACCTCCTCGATGGGCAATCGTGCAACGACGGCGATCTCTGCAAACAAGCGGACTCGTGCAGCGGCGGTAGCTGCATCGGCGTCGCCGAGCCCGCCACGACCTGCCGCCGCGCCGATGCAGGCTCGCTCGTCCTGCGAAACATCGGCGGCACAAAAGACACACTCACCTGGGTGTGGAAGAAGGGCGACTGGACCCTCCTCTCCGAGATTCCTGAGCAGCCCTACTCGCCTTGCCTCTTTGAAGGCGGGTCGGCTTCGCTCATAGCGATCGGTCGACACCCCGGGGCTGCCCTGCGGTCCCGATCACTGCTTCAAGACCAGTGCGAAGAAGACCACCTACACGAGCAAGACGACCGCCTTCGATGGCGTGAAGCGCCTGATCCTGCGTGCCGGCGAAGACGGAAAGGCGACGGTCAAGCTGAAGGGCAAGGGTGCCCACCTCCCGATGCCTCTCCTGCCTCTCCTCGCCCCCGTGGTCGCCCAGATCCACGGCGAGAATGGCACCTGCTTCGAGGCCACCTGCTCTGCCCCGAGCCGGAACGACGCTTTCTTGTTCCAGGCCAAGGCAGACTAGCCCGGTTTTCCGGCATTCGGTGGGCCCACGGGCGGCGGGTAGCCGCCCGGCCCGAAATCATCGATTTCACAGCGTTTTGGCGTGCTCTTTCCGCCCGAGCGCCCGTTTGTTTTAAGGATCCCTTTCCCGACGAGAAGGACCGAACCCGATGGCTCGCAAACCAATCCTGGCAGGCAACTGGAAGATGCACGGCTCGAACGCGGACGCGAAGGCGCTCGCGAGCGGCCTGGCGGCCAACGTGGGCAATCGCGACGACCGCGGCGTGATTCTCAGCCCGCCGTTCACGGCTCTGGCGACGACGCTCGAGGCGGTCCGGGGAACGAGCATCATCGTCGCAGCCCAGAACATGCACTTCGAGGAGAAGGGCGCCTTCACCGGCGAGATCTCTCCTACGATGCTGCAGGATCTCGGCATCACGCACGTCATCCTCGGCCACTCGGAACGCCGTGAAGTGTTCGGCGAGAGCGACGAGCTCATCAACAAGAAGGTCGCGAGCGCCCTCGCCCACGACCTCACCGCGATCCTCTGCGTCGGCGAGACTCTCGAACAGCGCGACGCGGGCGACACGATCAAGGTCATCACCGGCCAGGTGAAGGCAGGTCTCACCGGCGTCACCGCCGCGCAGTGCACCAAGATCGTTCTCGCCTACGAGCCTGTCTGGGCGATCGGCACCGGCCGCGTGGCCACGCCGGAACAGGCACAAGAAGTTCACGCACAGATTCGCACGTGTGTCTCGGGCCTCGGTCTTCCGGGCGACGACATTGCCATCCTATATGGCGGCAGCGTCAAACCCGACAACGTAGACGGCCTCATGGCCTGTCCCGACATCGACGGCGCACTCGTCGGAGGCGCGAGCCTCAAGGTCGAGGACTTCACCCGCATCGTCGAGTTCCAAGGTTAGGAACAGGAGCGACAATGGATATCGCAATCACCGTCGTTCACGTCATCGCGTGCTTCTTCTTGATCATCGTGGTCCTGCTGCAGACCGGTAAGGGCGCCGACATGGGCGCGGTCTTCGGCGGCTCGAGCCAGACCGTGTTCGGTTCCGGCGGCGCCGCGACTCTGCTCACGCGACTCACGACATACACCGCCGTGATCTTCATGATCACGTCGTTATTCCTCACGTGGTTCTCGACCCGCTCTCTCACGATCTCGGTCGCCGACGACATCATCCCGGCCGAGCCCCCGCCTCTCGTCGCACCCGTTTCCGAGCCGGCCGCGCCGGTCGTAGCCCAAGACACGCCGGCCACCAGCGACTCGGCCGCCGTCGCCGACGAGCCCGCCGCAGTCGACCCGGTCACCGGGGAAGAGCCCGCGCCAGAGAAGCCCGCTGCTGCCGGGGCCGCGGATCTCGAAGAACAGAAGGAAGAAGCAGCCGAGGCCGCAGCCGATGACACCGGAGCCGCACTCGAAGGCGCCGGCACAGGCACCGTCGAGCAGGTCGAAGAGCAGACGAAGCCCGAAGACAACGCGGAGGCCAAGCGACAGGCCGCGGAAACGGAATAGTCAGGAAGAAGCGGCGCCCTTCTCTCTCAGCGCCGCTTGAGAGCCACGTCACGAGACGTTAAAGGTTCGACCGCTCGACTCCCTCTGAGCGGCTTGGAAATCCATCCATGCGAGGATGGCGGAATTGGCAGACGCGCTAGTTTGAGGGGCTAGTGGGGTAACACCCGTGCGGGTTCAAGTCCCGCTCCTCGCATTTCGGAAGCCCGCGTTCGACGCGGGTTTTCGTGTTTCTGGGTTGCTTTGGGGGCCAGCCGCGGGCCAGAGAAAGGCTCCGAGAGGCAGCCCCATGCGTTCATCGCGGCATCGCGGACAACGTTCATGAACTTGTCGCGACAACTGACACGCATCCATCCTCTGATCTCTCGGACGATCGATGGGGGAACATCCGTCAGTCGCCAGCACGGCACACTTGCACTCGGGAGAATGCGCCGATACCCCGGTCGATCATGAGCACCAAAGACGTCGCGAGCGAGGTCGATCTATCCCAGGTGGATCTGATCGACTTCGGCCTTTACCGGGCCGGGTTCCCCCATTCGATCTTCAACCAGCTTCGCCGCGAGGCACCCGTCTGGTGGCAGCCGGTTCCCGAGAGTCTCATGCAGTGCTCGGACCCCGGGTTCTGGGTGATCTCGAAGTACGACGACGTCCAGTCGGTCAGTCGAGACGCCGAGTTGTTCTGCTCCATCGACGGCCCCTCCATCACCACGATGGAAGAGATGAAGGACACCATGCTGGTCACCATGGACGGAGAGCACCACACCCGTCAGCGCAAGACCATCAATTCGGGATTCACCCCCCGCATGGTGAGCCGACTCGAGTCGCAGGCCCGGAAATGGGCGACCCGCATCGTCGACCGCGCACTCGAGCGAGGGCGCGTCGAGTTCGTGAACGAGGTGGCCTACCAGCTCCCGATGCACATGATCGCCGACATCGTGGGCATCCCGCTGGAGGATCGGGAGTCGCTCTTCGACCTCTCCACGCGCTTGCTGAACCCCGGCCAGCCGGAAGACCCGGAGACGCATTCGCGACACATGGCAGCTCAGGTGGAGATGTTCACCTACGCCCAGCAGCTCGTGCAGACCAAGCGGGACAATCCCGAAGACGACGTCTGGACCATCATCTCGAACATCGAGTTCGAGAACGAAGACGGCACCAAGGAGAAAATGAGCGAGTTGGAGCTCAACTTCTTCTTCTTCCTGCTCACGCTCGCGGGCAGCGAGACCACACGAAACGCGATCTCCCACGGCCTCATGGCACTCGTGGCGCACCCCGATCAGCTCGAGAAGCTCCGGCAGGATCCCGCGGCAATGAAGCCCGCGGTGGAGGAGATCCTGCGGTGGGCGTCGCCGGTGGCGTACTTCGCGCGTCGGGCCACGCGGGATACGCAAGTACGCGGGACGAAGATCCGCGCCGGAGAACGGGTCACGGTCTGGTATCCATCGGCGAATCGAGACGAGGAGATCTTCGAAGATCCGTTCCGTTTCGACGTCTCGCGCCAACCCAACCACCAAGTTGCGTTCGGAGGAGGCGGCGCACACTTCTGTCTGGGAGCGAACCTGGCCCGGCAGGAGATCGCCATCCTGTTCCAGGAGCTTCTGGGAAGGGCGAAGGAGATCGAAATCGTCGCGCCGCCGAAGTACAGCGTCCTCGGCATCCTGAACCCGATCCTCGTGATCCCGAGCGAGATTCAGGTCAGGATCACCTGACCGACCGGGCCGGTGCCCGGAACGCGAAGCTGGTGTGCAAAGGGAACAGCATTCCGGTTTGCCTAGCTTCGACCGAACGACGCAGCGACGCGCTCCTTGCGCTATCCTCAGGACCATGACCGAACCCGGGAACCCCACCGACCCTGACTGGGCGATGCTGTTCGCCTGCTGGCTACTGGTTGCCACCGCGACCCTGGGCAGCCTGTTCTTCTCAGAAGTGATGGAACTGCCGCCGTGTTCTCTGTGTTGGGCACAGCGGATCTTCATGTTCCCCCTGGCGATCATTCTACTCGTGGGGCTCGTTCCGTTCGATCCCGGCGTCGTGCGGTACGCGCTGCCGCTCGCCGCTACCGGCGGCGTGATCGCGCTCTATCACCTACTCCTGCAGGTTGGTGTCATCCCCGAAAGTGCGGCACCCTGCCGCCATGGAGTCTCGTGCTCTGAGGCCCAACTCGACGTTCTGGGCTTCCTGTCGATCCCCATGCTTTCGTTGGTCGTGTTCTCGAGCGTCACAGGGCTGCTCTTGTTGCTGAGGAGGCGACAGTCGCCATGAAGAGATCATTCGTCGTTCTGGCCGCCGCGGGCGGGCTCCTGCTCGCCTTTGTAGCCGCGACTCAGCTGTACACGAGTCTCGAGGCAGATCGCATCGAGACGCTGGCGACGGGCGCGGATTCCCCGCTGGAGAGGCCCCACTCGCGAAAGAAGGGGCCGGCCGACGCCAAAGTCGTGCTCGTCGAGTTCTTCGATCCCGCATGCGAGACCTGTCGGGACTTCGATCCCTACGTGAAGACCCTGCTTGCCGAGCACCCCAATCGCGTGCGCCTGGTGCTGCGCTACGCGCCGTTCCACCAGGGATCCGATAGCGTGGTCAAGGCTCTCGAAGCGGCGGGATTGCAGGATCGCTACTGGGAGACTCTACAGGTGCTTTACGAGACCCAACCCCAGTGGGCGAGCCACCATCACCCCCAACCCGAGAAGATCTGGCAGTTCCTCCCGAGCGCTGGCGTGGACGTCGATCGGGCTCGCCGCGACGCCCAGGACCCGAGATTCGCGCAGATCATCGAACAGGACCTCGCAGACCTCAAGACGCTAGGCGTACGCAAGACACCTCAGTTCTTCGTGAACGGCAAACCGCTCACCCGGTTCGGCTACGAACAACTCAAGAGCCTCGTAGAAGCGGAGATCGCAGCGCAATACCCGCAATAGGCTCCGCACTCCGTCCGCCCGTCGATCATCAGCCGCGGGCTTGTGGCGCGTCTATGCGGCCGCGTCGGCCGAGCTGAGAACCTCCGCCGATTCCGCACCCGGGCGGCAGGCAACATGAAGGCCCAGTTCTCCTGGTAGGCGCCGGCGGGCTTGACGGGCAACTCACATTCCTCCGTCAACCGATCCCTCAATCACACGTGCACTCGCCCCCGGTGCTCAGCGGCTCGACGACGACGTCGGGGACACAGGCCGAGACTTCGAAGCGCAGGCGCTCCGCGACGTTGCAGATCAACTCGTCTTGGATCTCGCACCCACCCACCCAACCCGCCCGCATCGTTCCCTGCCCAGATCGTCAGGAACGGGCACTCGAAGGCCTCGACTTCCGCAGGCAGGTCGAACCAGGTCCCGGCCTCGAGAACTTCGGACGGACGAAACGAGTTGGCCTTCATCGCGTAGACCATCCAATCCGCGAACGCGGAGTCGTCCCGCGGAAAGAAACGCCGACAGCCATCGTACAAGGGGAACTGCTGCGCAGGAGCATCTTCGAACCGAGGCGGGATGTCCACGCTCACGTTGGGATCCTCGACCACAGGGTATAGGGGCTCGTCGATCACCCGCATGCGGCCGTTGCCGATTGCGATCCGGGCGAACTGGCTCGGGTTCAGCCCGGCGACGCGCAGCCCGACGACGGGCCCATCCGCCGAACCCTCGTCGACGTAGGCCTGCCGCAGCCCGTCCAGCTCCACGTAACGAGAGTCGTAGGACCAATCCGCGAGGTCCTCCAAGCAGGAGTCCGGCGTGCGAACGAACTCGACCCCGGCCGCCGCGTTCAGGATCTCGGGCTCCGCGTCACACGCTCGAGGGGGCTAGGGCGTCGTGCCCGCGGGCTTGTCGCCGTCGCCGCACGCGCCGAGAGATAGGATCAGAACGGTGCCGAGGATCGAGGAAAGGCACGAACGCCGTAGCTGCTTCATGGAGTCCCCTCAGGCAAGGTGTAGCTTTTCAGCGAGCAACATGAGGAGGGGCTCGCACGAAACCTTGGACGCCCACCAAGCCATCGCGTGGGCGCAGGCCCACGCGGGACCGATCACTCCTTCAAGAAGTACGACAGGCTCCCTTGGTACATCTCGTCATGGGTGGTGATGCCGCCCCGGATGCTGCAGGCATCGCAAAATCCGTCCCCAGCCCC
Source organism: Candidatus Binatia bacterium (assembly GCA_029243485.1). Lineage (NCBI taxonomy): Bacteria > Candidatus Binatota > Binatia (SeqCode) > Binatia bacterium. The sequence continues at coordinate 199,928 of JAQWRY010000062.1, forward strand.
GGGGCTCGAATCGCAGGCGGCATCGTCGCCTACCAAGTTCCGGATTCCGTCATCACAATTGATCGTGAGACGGTCCACGCCCTCATTGACGCAACGATAGGGTTCGCAGCCGGCGGAAGCCGTATCGTCCGGTCCTCCGAAGCTGTAGGGCCGCAACGAGGAGCGACTCAGCTGGTCGATGTCGATCTCACCATTCTCATCGATGCCGTTTCGGTACAGCGTGCAGAAGTCGAACGTTCGCGTCGCCGGATCCTCGTCGGGGAAGTAGATCGGAGTGTCGTAACGCAGGATGACGGGGTCGTTGTAGAAGATAGAGTCGTAAATGAGCTCGCCGTCAGGGTTCCTCCACGTCGAGCGCGCGCCTAGGCGGTGCGTATGGGAACCCCCTCCCGTGAGATAGGCCCCCTGCGGCAACGTGACCTCGGTGCAGAAAGTCTTCTCGGTGTACGCTTCCGGGCCTTCCCGGAGGAGCCGCGCGATCCCGAACGCCCCGAGAGGCCCTTCGCTAGGATCGTCCGTCGTGATGCCTCGCTGAGGCCACCGCGCGTCTTGGGCGAACTCGAAGTTGATCTGGGCAGTAATCGGGGCATCTTCGGTGCTCAGGTTGAATGCATGGAGGTTGTAGGAGACGACGGTTCGACACGGCGCGGTACCAAAGACCCCCTCTGCGAGTTTCTGATACATGTGAGGCTGTTGGGTGCCCGTAAAGTTTACCATCAACGTCCCATTGGCGGGCTCATAACCGTTACATCCGAGCTGCGGAACGATCGGTGTGGCGCAACGTCCCTCACCGCATCCGCCCTTGTCCTTCGGGGCGCAGGCTTCCCCATCTTGTTCGCCGCCCAGGCACGCCCAACCGGTGAACACACTGGGGTCGATCGATTCGCCCCCGAAGTTCTCCACCGGTACGCCCACCAACATATGGTGGCTTAAGGGAGGCATCAAAATCTCGTTGACGGCGTACCGGAACAGATTCGAATCCGGGATGCGGTACTCGTCGGGGATCTGCTCGCAGAAATCCTCGTACACGGCCACGCAGGTTTCCGTCTCGGAAGCTGCGGCCACTAGCTGGATCGGCATCTCGATCTGCACGCCCACGGAAGCCTCCGGGGCGTCGAGAGGCTCGATGGAGAAGACCTCGGGGGGCGCCAGACACACGCCGTCCAGGATCTCGTCGGTCCCCTGAACCATCACGCCCTCGACAGCACCACTGTAGATCCAGAAGCGGATCAGATTGGTTACTTCGGGCGGCAAGGTGCCGGCGGGCGGCATGGGGCTCCCGCGGAGGACGAGCGACTCGTCCGTCCACGACATAATTTTGTCGTAGAGGAAGCTGCGTTCCGTATCCCCGGGATGGACCCGCAACTTGTCCGAGGCATTCGCGTCCACCTTGTAGAGGCTGTCGTAGGCGCGGCCCTCTCGGAGATCTAGTCCGCCGAGTTTTTCTTCCCCGTGGCACTGCACACAGTTGTCGGTGAAGACCTGCTGCACGGCTTCGAAGGTCGAATGGAACACGACGTCGCATTCCGAGTTGGGCCCCGGTTCGGGCTCCGGCTCCGGCTCCGGCTCAGGCTCGACTGGGGCTTCGGGCTCGGTCACGACTCCAGATCCTTCACCAGAGCCCCCGCACGCGCTGAAAGATAAGACCAGAGCGGTGCCGAGGACCGAGAGAAAGCACAAACGGAGTAGCTGCGTCATGGAGTCTCCTGGGGTGAAATGTGCTCTTTTTAACGAGCACCATGAGAGTAATACTCTCACAAAATAGGACATACTCTTCTCATTGGAAGGTCGAGTTGTCAACTTCGTATCTCGCAGGAAAAGCCGGCAGGACCACCAAGCGCCTCCCCGTGAACGAGCGCCGACAGCTCGCGATCGACGCTCACATAAACTTGGTCCTCAAAGGGCACCTCCCCCCGACCATCGAACAGGTGGCGAGCCGTTCCGGCATCTCGGTGCCAACGTTGTTTCGCTACTTCCGCAATCTCGGCGAGCTCCTGAAGGACCCGGCCATCCTGTCCGCAAAGCGGCATCGTCATCTGCTTCAGGTGCCCGACATCGGCGTGGGATCACGCGACAAGCGCATCCGGCGCTCCGTGTCGAATTTTGCGAGAAGACCCATTTCCTGGCCCGACTCCTGCGCAGCGGCGCGCTCCACGAGCCCGAAGCGACCCAGATGCTGGCCTTCCGCCCAAAGGTGATGGCCGACCAGATCCGCGCGCACTTCGATACCGAACTGCGCGCCCTCTCACCCGCCCATCGGGAGGATGCGGTCGTCACCGTCGCCCCACATCTTGTCCTGTTCTGTCCGGTGAGCGTCGCCCGGCTAGAACGCGACCTGCATCTGCACGCGCCACATCCAACCGTCGTCGCCCGGGCGGTACCCGGGACCAGAGTTGCTGGTCGGGCTGCCGAAGACTCGGGTGAGGTCGCTCGAGAGCTTCACCTGCTGCGTGCCGAGAATGTAG